>NZ_JAFNPG010000001.1:48959-110459 GCF_026535815.1 Snodgrassella sp. B3088 | reverse complement strand
TCCCTGCTCTAGCTGCCGCAGATTCAGGATATCTCCGGCTCTGGCTGGAAATTCGTTCTGGATGCGGCGAATACGCTCTACGTGGGTGGTTGCTGCATTATCCAGGTTGTAACGGATGGTATGGATTCGCCCCGGAATGACGCTGAGCTGTAAGGTGCCGCTGGTAAGATCCTGTGGTGTGGCTAAAATACGGGTAGTGGTANCTGGTTGATGGCTTTGCTGCCTAGGCACATGCCTGCGGTAAACTGGCTCTGGCGCTGTGCTTTTTTTAGGGCAAACTGGAAGCGTCTGGCTTCTTCTCCTGTCAGGGTGATGCTGTTGATGGCAAAACACGGGGTTTCGCTGGTATTCAGTTTGTCTGTCTGTGTTGGGTTTTCTTCTTGTGGCTGTAAACGAATATTTACTTCGGGCTGCATTTGCTGCTGAAACTGCTGCTGACGCTGCTGTTCGCGAATGATTTGCTGTTGCTGCTGACGGTCTAGCTGGGAAACTACTTCTGATACCGGCGAGGCGTAAACACTTATAAGACCACTAGCCAAGAAATTGATAAGCAATACGATTTTTTGTAGATACATTTTGCTCTTTAAATATGAAAGTAAATTATGACTGCCTGTGATCCATGTAGCTCTCAAGATAGGCAATATTGCCTTTAATTAATAATGAGGCTGGTATTTTCGGCTTTGAGTGGATAGTAATGAGTAGTGAATATAATTTTATGGTGATTTTTATTCATTTAATCTGGCTGGTTTATAAAAAATATTGCGATGTAGAATGCTGCCCCCTATGCTAAAAATGAAACAATTAGTTTAAAGATTCCGAATACTGTTTTATTTCTACATAATTTGTGAAAAAGATTACTTGAGGTTTGATTTCTGTTTATTGCAACTACAATAAAGTACAAATCTATAAAAATATTAGTAATAGGAAGACAATTGTTTCAGAAAATTTATAAAAATTATAATCTTCATGTTTACTTTTGAATATTAATTTTTATTAAGCACATTGGAATTTAGTCTATTTAATTACTACTAATATGCATATATGATAATAACAAATTAAATAAATATTATCATAATATAATGATATATATAATAAATATTTTTATTAAAATTTTATTTAATATTATTTTCAGATAAACACTCTAGCATCAGTGAACTGTTAATTTTTAGCAACAATATTAGCATTATCTCTTAATTGCCTATCTAAAATATGAGGCATGTGCCATAAAAGATAATGAGATTAATTGATTAAATAGAGGTAAATAACCTGATTCTACTCAAGATGTAGTAACTTTGAAAAATCGCATCGTGAAGGTTACTGAAATTTCGGAATCTGAAAAATTTCAAATATGGCATTTGGATGGAGTTGATTTTATGAATGAGGGGGAGAAATAAGCAATACGTGTAAGAGACATACTTACAGCCTGCGTATTCAGACTTGGCAAGACTTTCGTACATCTTTCTTCTCATCCAATTAAAATCAGCTTTTTAAGAAGTTATATAAATAATCTTGCAAAAATATTGAGTGACAATTCACCGTATTGAATTACATGTGTCTAAACGTAGATATTAAGGTTAATAGGAGGAAAAGAGATTTTTATTCTAAACTTTTGTTTGCAGTTAAATAGCTGATTTCCTTTAATACTTGGTCATTATCAATAAAATGAATAGTTTGCCATCCTTTTTTTTGAGCGGCTATACAATTTTCTTCTGTGTCATCAATTAGGATACAGTGTTGCGCAGTTGTGTTGGCTAGTTGCTCAGCTATTTGAAAGATGGTCTGGTCTGGTTTTCGGCAGCCAACCTTACAAGAATCCACTATTATATCCAGCACGTCATCAAGGTTTATCATAGGCCGCCAGTAAGCTTCCCATTCTCTGACATTATTGGTTAATAAACCTATGGTGAATCCGGCTTTCTTTAGTTGCCGAACTTTATCTATCATAGGTGTATTTGGTTGAATATTTTCAAACCATTGACGCCCGAAATGTTCCAGATCGGCTTTTGAAGTGTCAATATTTGGTTGGAGCTGGGTCAATCTGTTTTTTACCCGTCTGCCCCACTCTTGCTCACTGATTAAACCAATTTCTAGAGGCTCGAGGCCTGTATAGCCAAATTCAGCAGCAGTGTCTTTTACGGCTTGCAACATGATATTTGCTGGTAATTGGGTTTTTTGCTGGTATTGATAAATAATTGCTTTAATTGGTGGGGTAAGTACACCCCCGAAATCAAACCAGAATATAGGCTTATTCATGATAATGACTCTACTTTAATTGGATAAAATTTTAAAGGTGACGTCTACACTCGCCATTGTTTTGTCATTCTGTTTTATCACAATAGGAAACGTAATGGTCTGATTTTCTTGTGAGGTATCCAGTACCATTTTTGCTTTATCTATCACGCAATCTACATCTGACCCTAATTCACAGAAGGCGTTGAAATCCAGGCTGCAAGAGATTAACTCAAGCAGATTTGCCGGTAGTTGAAAACATTTTCTGATAGCAATAAGAGCTGTTTGTTTGCATAGCTCTACTAAGACCATGCCTGAAATATGGTCTACTTCATGGTCACAAAGTGCCGAATAGCCGGGATCGAAACCTAAAGTTGTTTGAATAGTTGCGTGATTTTCAATCAGGTTGGTTGCTACGACATTTTTACTCAGGTTTTTACCAACCATAAATGCTGGAAGAGGAAAGTAATTTTCAGAATAATAATCGTTGCCAAGCGAAACGGATTGAATGGCTGTTTTTTTTCTTAATTTGGTCCATAGTGCTTGGTTTAGCCAGTGCATGGTGGTCTGTGAATGAGCACACGGTAAATTGTTGATATAAAGTTGTTCACTTAATGTTAGACCGGTTAAAGTATCGCGTTTGGTTTTAAATGTCAGTATTTTGATGTCTATAAACACATCAGCTGGATAGTTAATCATTTTTAACAATTGATGATTTTTAATTTGTAATTGTGTGTTATCAATGATGAAAATATTGGAAAATGGTATCTGATAGAATTCATGTGTGATGCTAATGGCTGCCTGCCGAAATATTTCCTGTAGCAATATTGCATCATAATATCCCGTAAGATTATCATTGAAATACATATGCGTACGCGGAAGCTGTGCTGTGACTAAAAACTGATCTTGTTCGGTAGTTTTTATCGAAGTGATAAACACTTCACTGATGGCACGTTTATGAACCAATTTTTTGTTAATACATTGAGCAGAATATGCATTTGTCCCCGCACTATTTTCGAGCCGTAAATCCATTTTTCAGCCTCCTATTTTAAATTTTATATTAATCAGTAAGTTATTATTAACATGTTTTGTATAGGTGGCAAATATAATTCGCGAATTATTTTAATATGTTGTAAATTTTCAAAAATTTTTATTGAGTATTTATGTTCAGGCTCGTTTTGAATTTTTATTTTCGGATCCTTTGAAGTTATCAATTCTTCTCAATGCCGTTTGGTAGCCACACATAATATTAAAAAGTTTATATTAACTAGCTTTCTAATTGTGTATAAATCGTTGTATTTTTTATATTTTGGCTTGCATTGTTATTTTGAGTATTACAGTAAATATAAAATGGAAGTTTTTTCTTTAATTAAGAAAAAACTTCCATTGATGGCCAATACTCTATGATTAATATCTATGGCTGGATGATGTAGGTTCGTGTAATGCTTTTTAGTTGTTGCCAAAGTGATGATGCTGTATCCGTTGATAGTTGTACCAGTTTTTCTGATTAGCCATTAAATTAGTTTGGTTATGTTGCAGCTGGTTATAATTTTGAGAATCATCTTTAATGTCCATTCCGTCTTCATGAGTTTCTGCAACGGTAACACTGCCTGACTGAACTTGCTGCTGAAACTCCATTTTGCGTGCTTTCTTATCAAGCATGGAAATGTGAATTTCAGTATCGTATATGCTCTTCAGCTCCAGCAGCTTTTGATATGTGGCAATTAATTCTTTATTTTCAGGAGTGCGCATGATTTGCCCTTCAAGAAATTCACGGCACTTATTAAATTCTTCGGTTCTCATGGCTGTCTTATTTTGATATTCATAATAATAATTAATTTTACACCATTTAATCTTTTAAGCGTTGGAAAAATGAGTATATGACAAATTTATGCTCAAGTTGTATTGAAGCTACAAGTCAAATCTATAGTGGCATTGAATTAATTGGATGTATCTATTGATATTTATGTTTCAAAATAAGAAATTGATTTGTTGTTGCTGAATAGTTTGTATATTGAATGGTTTTTCTGCTTAAATTTTAAGCACCTTAAAATTGGATTGATTCATCTTGTTTTTTTTAAGTTATCCACAGATATACTCACAAATTTTGTGAAATTCTAGTCAGGCATCTGCCCTAACAGCATAAAATAGATTTAGCATATAAATATTCTTTACAATATGATTTATATCAATTTTTATATTTTTATGATGTAGCACAAACTTTGCTTATTTTTTAAATTTTGCGCGTTATTAAAGAAAGAGGCATGTCTGATTATGCTTTGAATTTGGATACAGTTTTGGTTCTGAAATCGGGGAGATGATGTTTATAAAATCAATTGTTTCATACCATTATGATATGAAAACAATCGATCAATGAAACATAGAGATAATTCAATGCTGTTTAGGTTTGAGGAAATGGCCAATCTAGGCTGTTAATAACATTTCTATTTATTAAATTTATAAATCAGTAAGTTATAAATTAGATTCTATTTCAGCCATTTTAGGTCTTGACATTAATTTTCTAATACCAATATATCTATTAATTAAAATTTTAATAAAGGAAATCTGATGCGATTCGATAAGCTTACAGCAAAGTTTCAGCAGGCATTGCAGGATGCTCAGAGCATTGCTTTGGGTCAGGATGCCGGATATCTTGAGGCTGTTTTTGTATTGAAAGCCTTGCTTGATGATGTGGATAGTGGCAGCGCTGCAATATTGACACAGGCTGGGGCCAATCTGGCACAAGTGAAACAGCAAGTTGAAACCACTATTAATGGTTTACCTAAGGTATCTGGTCAGGGCGGAGAAATTCTGCCGAGTACCGAGTTACAGCACATTTTGAACTTGATGGATAAGGCAGCTACCAAGCGCAATGATGCGTATATCGCCAGTGAATTATTTCTGCTAGCTGCGGTACAGGAAAATGGGCAATGTGGCCGTATTTTGAAACAAGCAGGCGCTACTGAAGATAAATTGAATATGGCTATTGATGCCGTACGTGGGGGAGCGAGTGTGGATAATCCTAATGCAGAAGACCAACGTGAAGCACTGAAAAAATATACAACTGATTTAACGGAAAAAGCCCGTGCCGGCAAACTGGATCCTGTAATCGGACGAGACGATGAAATCCGGCGCACTATTTTGGTGCTGGAACGGCGTACCAAAAATAATCCGGTACTGATTGGTGAACCGGGTGTGGGTAAAACTGCTATCGTTGAGGGCTTGGCTCAGCGGATAGTCAATAATGAAGTACCAGACTCTCTACGCAATAAACGGCTGCTGATGCTGGATTTGGCGAGTTTGATTGCCGGTGCTAAATTTCGAGGAGAATTTGAAGAACGGCTTAAAGCTGTATTGAACGATTTGGCTAAAGATGAAGGCAATACGATTATTTTTATAGATGAAATTCATACTCTGGTTGGTGCTGGTAAGGCTGATGGAGCCATGGATGCAGGTAATATGCTCAAGCCAGCGTTGGCGCGTGGAGAATTGCATTGTATTGGTGCAACTACTTTGGATGAATACCGCCAGTACATTGAAAAAGATCCAGCCTTGGAACGGCGTTTTCAGAAGGTGCTGGTGAAAGAGCCTACGGTTGAAGATACTATTGCAATTTTGCGTGGCTTGCAGGAACGGTATGAAATTTATCATGGTGTGGAAATTACCGATCCGGCTATTGTGGCCGCAGCAGAATTGTCTAACCGCTATATTACTGACCGCTTTCTACCCGATAAGGCAATTGACCTAGTTGATGAAGCTGCTTCACTGATTAAGGTGGAAAGCCAGTCTATGCCGGAAAGCATGGATAAGCTGAAACGGCGAGAAATTCAGCTAGAAATTGAGCGCGCATCTTTGGTGAAGGAAGATGACGAAGCCAGTAAAAAACGTCTGGCTTTATTGGATGAAGAATTGGATAACGTTAAGCGTGAATTTGCCAATCTGGATGAAATTTGGAAAGCCGAGCGTGCTAAAGCCCAAGGCAGTGTAACCATTAAAGAACAGATTGATCATCTTAAAGTTCGTATGGATGCACTAAAACGTGAGGGCAAATGGGAGGACGTGGCCAAGCTGCAATATGAGGAATTGCCACGACTTGAAGCTCAGTTACAGGCAGCAGACAGCGGTCAGCATGATACACAGCCAAACAAACTGTTACGCACTAAAGTTGGCTCGGAAGAAATCGCAGAAATTGTATCGCGTATGACAGGTATCCCTGTATCGAAAATGATGGCTGGTGAACGTGAAAAACTACTGAAAATCGAAGAAGTATTGCATGAACGTGTGGTAGGTCAGGATGAAGCTGTTAGAGCTGTAGCTGATGCAATTCGCCGCTCACGTTCTGGTCTGGCTGATCCTAATAAACCTTACGGCAGCTTTTTATTCCTTGGACCTACCGGTGTAGGTAAAACAGAGCTATGCAAAACACTGGCTAGCTTCCTGTTTGACAGTGAAACTCATCTTATTCGTGTAGACATGTCGGAATACATGGAGAAACACTCTGTAGCACGCCTAATTGGTGCGCCTCCCGGCTATGTTGGTTATGAAGAAGGCGGCTTCCTGACCGAGCAGGTACGACGTAATCCTTATAGTGTTGTGTTACTGGATGAAGTAGAAAAAGCCCATCCAGATGTTTTTAACATTTTGTTACAGGTACTGGATGATGGGCGTTTGACAGACGGACAGGGACGTACTGTCGATTTCAAAAACACGGTAATTGTGATGACATCTAATATTGGTAGTCAGGAAATCCAGAAGATGGTGAGTGATGATTACGAAGCCATTAAAGCAGTCGTAATGGAAGAAGTGAAACAATACTTCCGGCCTGAGCTAATAAACCGTATTGATGAAGTGGTGGTTTTTCATAGTTTGAATCAGTCTAATATCCGTGCAATTGCGAATATTCAGCTCGCAGGGCTGCGCAACCGCTTGGAAAAAATGGATTTGCACTTGCAAGTTGACGATGCTGCTCTGGATGTACTGGCTAAAGTGGGCTTCGACCCTGTATACGGAGCCCGTCCTTTGAAACGCGCTATCCAGACGGAAATTGAAAATCCGCTGGCTAAGGAATTATTAGCTGGTGATTACGCGCCTGACAGTACGATTATGTTAACTGCTCAGGATGGTGTTCTGACATTCGCCTGATTGTTGTAAAAGAAACCTGCTCAAAAGCAGGTTTCTTTTTAATAATGCATAACAATTGTATAAGCATAATTTTTGTATGATCAGAATTCGATTGATGGTTCATGAAATTGTCAGTTTCTAACTACATCTTTTTTATTGACTGATTTCTCATCAATCTTAAAAATAAATTCTCATTAATGTATTCCAATATTTAAACTTTATTCGTTTAAATAATTAAAATTATTAATTTTCAAAATTGTATTTATTAATATCATTCAAAAACTTTGATTTTAATCTCTAATAAGACTACATCCATTAAAATATAATTTATTAACATATTTACAACTCTATTTTAAAAGTAAGATAATGTTATTATCGCTTTTAAATATATTAGCGATGCATTACTTTTTATAGTTGTGATATTTTTTGGGAGATTTATATGCACTCTTCTTTAAAAACAATAAAAATAGCGCTATTAACGTTATGTCTTTCAGCTGCGTTTAACACTCAGGCAAACACAATTCAGAATAATTGCAAAACGCTACATCTGAATAACTGCCCTACACCTGTTGACAAAAAACTGCCAAATGTTAAAAACATGCTGACATGGAATCAGCAGCAGCGTGCAATTGGTTTTCGTAATGATTACCGCTCGTATGCTGGTGATGTGTTTCATGCAGCAGGCGGTAAACCTTTACCACGTGCAACACAAAATCTTAATCAGGTAAGTTATCAACTTCATGGCCAGTCTTATCTGTTGAAAGACTATTTAAAACGCAACAATGTAACCGGTATGATGGTTATAAAAGATGGTAAAGTGGTTTGGGATTATTATGCCAACGGTAATAACCCAACGACTTTATGGACGTCCCGGTCTGTAGGTAAATCGATTGTATCCACTCTAGTGGGTGTGGCTCTTAAAGAAGGTAAAATCAAATCTCTAGATGATAAGGTGGTCAAATATAATCCTGATGTACGTGGTACTGCATGGGAAAACGTTACAATTCGTCAATTGTTGCAACATACTTCAGGCGTCAACTGGAACGAAGACTACACCAATCCTCAATCTGATTTTGCGCAGCTAACCCAATGCGAAGCACATCCCAACACTTATACCTGTGTCAACAATTTAGTTAAAAACCCACAACGTAAAGCCTACGCCAAACCAGGTACAGCTTGGTCTTATTCTTCAGGTGGCGCATGGTTGCTAGGTGATACTCTTGAAAAAGCCACTGGTGAAAATATTGCCAAATATCTTCAGGATAAAATCTGGCAGCCTTTTGGCATGAGTCGTGATGGTGTATGGCATAGTTATGCAGTAGGCAAACATGATGTTGGTGCTCATGGTTTTAATGCCACACTTGAGGATTGGGGTAAATTTGGCCTGTTTGTGATGAATAACGGCAAATTACCGAATGGTCAGCAAATTCTGCCGGCAAACTGGGTAAAAGATGCGCGTAGCTGGAATCAGGCCAAAAATTCAGTAAGCAAGCTACATCCAGAGGGTACTTATGGTTATGAATGGTGGAATAATAGTGTACCGGCTAATGCTGCTGATGTAGCACCCAAAACTGGGCTAAACAGTAAAGATACCATGTGGGCTCTGGGTATTTACGGTCAGATTATAATGGTTAATCAGGCGCAAAAACTGGTTATTGTACAGTGGTCTACATGGCCGAAAGCTGAGCCTTCTATGCTGGAGCAGCCATTGGAAGCTTCACTGATGTTTAATGCCATTGCCAACAAACTGGCTTCTTAACTGCTATTATTAAGCTTAAGACCCCTGCACCAGCAAGCTAAAACACGGTTGCTGGTGTTTTTTCTTGTATATATTAGATGAAAGAAATTGATTGTGGCAAAAGAGATTGAACGTAAATTTCTGGTAAGAGGCAATGGCTGGCGGGGCATGGTACCTGCAAAACATTATTGTCAGGGCTACCTTTCCACCATCAAGGAGCGCACAGTGCGTGTGCGTTGCTGTGGTAATGAAGCATGGCTAACCATTAAAAGTACAACTCAAGGCATTACGCGTACAGAATTTGAATATCCTATACCGCCGGATGAAGCACGATATATGATTCAGCATCTGGCCGAACAACCTATTATTGAAAAATATCGTTATTGCATACCATTGAATGGTCTTGTGTGGGAGATTGATGAATTTCTGGGCGCTAATCAAGGACTGATTGTGGCTGAAGTGGAACTAAACCATGCACAGGACGAAATTATTTTGCCAGAGTGGATTGGCGAGGAGGTATCAGATGATCCACGCTATTACAACAGTAATCTGGTCAGCAAGCCATTTAGCCAATGGTAGAGTAAACTTTTATTGAAGCCAAACTGGCTTAACTGACCATAGATGTGTAGTTTATTCTTCACCCAACAGTTGTTCACGACTTAGCAAGAATACAAAACCATCGCCTCCGCTAGTGGATAGCCATGTAAATGGCAACTCTGGAAATGCCTGCTCAAGTATTTCTCGATTGTGACCAATTTCTACCACTAATACGCCATGAGGATTCAGATAACGAGCAGCCTGCTGAATGATTTGTCTGGTTACATCCAGCCCATCCTCACCACTGCCAAGTGCCAGCTCAGGTTCATGTAAATATTCTTCCGGCAGCTGCTCAACAGACTCTGCATCCACATATGGCGGATTAGAAACTATCAAATCATACGTATTGTCTATACCAGTAAATAAATCTGTATGAATTAAATTAATTCGTTCCTGCAATCCATAGTTTTCTACATTGATTGCGGCTACTTCAAGCGCATCTAGACTGATATCAACAGCATCAATTACCGCATCTGGATAGCAATGCGCCATCTGGATTGCCAGCGCCCCACTACCAGTACACAAATCCAGTGCACTGTGTACCAGCTCGTCATATTCTATCCATAACCGCAGAGGTTCGCCTAATAGTTCGTAAATAAATGAACGTGGCACAATCACACGTTCATCCACATAGAATTCATATTCGCCCTGCCAAGCCTGATTGGTTAGATAAGCTACAGGTATACGCTCACTGATACGGCGCTGTACCAGATGTAGCAAGGTGCCTTTTTCTGTATCCAGTAACCGCGCATCTAAAAAAGGCTCGAGAGTATCCAGCGGCAAATGTAAGGTATGCAAAATCAAATAGGCAGCCTCATCATAGGCACTATTATTTCCATGGCCGAAAAACAGTTTGGCTTCTTCAAACTGACTGACAGTAAAACGTAAAAAATCTCGTACACTATGCAATTGCTGTGCAGCTGCATCAAATACAGACATGAATCACTCCGGCAATAAAATCAAATGCAGATTATATCAGCTTGTGCGGGAATCTTTCGGAGGCTATTCTGGCTTGCTGTACGTTCAGTAATGAGGGAGTAAGCGCTGATTATGCGGATGATTGACAAACGGCTTCAGCAAACGACGGAAATGGAGTAGATGCGAATGCTGTCTACTATCACCGGCCAGTGCCAGAAAATAATCTTGTACCAGTTGTGCCTGCTGCTCCATATTTAGCTGGCCGAAGTATTTAATTTCATTCAAAGGCGGATAACGGTAGGCACGGCGGTGATGATAACCTGCTTTCATTGCTAGGTAGACACCGGCCAATAAAACTGGAAAACCATGCTGGCTCTGCCATACATGTATTAATTCATGAATTAGCCATGCTTGCCGGCTGAAAGAGGTGGCTACAAAATCATCTGTGAAATAAGCAGCTGGAAAATAAATACGATTGCCGCAGGTAATGGCTGCATGCTGATGAAACTGCCACCAAGCTCCGAAAACAATCTTTACTTCTGACCAATTAGCTGCATGACCAAGTAAATTTGTAACCAGACGCAATTCATTATCTGTTAACGAACGCTCTATCATATTAATTCCGGATATTACGGTGTGTTTTTCTGTACGCTACCCAATTCCAACCATTCCAGACCAAAAAATAGCCAAGAGTAGCCAGAATCATCCCTAGTACAGGTACGCCAGCAAGCAAAGGTTTGCCAAATTGTATCACCCATTGCCACAACTCCGAACCCAGATGACCAATGGTTAAAGCCGGCAAGGCAGGCATTTCTACACCCCATTGCCCATACATCAGACCGGCACCTATTTCATAAGCACAGTAATAAAGAGGTACATAAGTTAACGGATTAGTATAGAGTGTAGTTAACAATGCCAGTGGTAAATGTGTACGAACAAGGTAAGCCACAATAAGTGCGGTAAAAAATTGTGTTGGACCTGGCATCAGACCACAAAACATTCCAACAGCCACTGCCGAAGCAGCCCGTTCACGATTAAGCTGCCAAAAATAGGGTCGGTCAAACCAGCGTGCGAATGGCTTAAACCAAGGCGAGGCAAATAATGAAGCTTGTGTCGGCATTTTGTATTTAATCTGCCGTATCCATTTAGCCTTTTTATTACGCATTACATCTCTCGGGACAAGAAAGCTGCATTGTTAAATATTCCTATACAGATCTAACTGAATTGATGAAGTCGGAACCCTTTTTTGTTCATCTGCAAAAATTAATTTTTCTCCAGCATACGATGTTTCTTTTTAACCAAAACATACACAGCACCATCATTGCGCTCATTAGGCTGAGCATAGGCAAGAACTTCGGGATGGGCCATCAACCAGCGCCGTACCAGCGTTTTTAATATCGGCTGATAGTCTTTGGAACCCAGACCACTGCCATGAACAATTTCGCCCACGACACCGTATTGCTGTATATATGCGATAAATTCGTTAAGCACTTCCTGTGCTTCTTCTTGTCTGTAACCATGTAAATCCACATAAGCCACTATCGGCCAATGTCTGGCTTGCAAACGTTTAATATCAGCCATACCACGGCCATTTTTACTAAACACCACAGGTGCACTATCTTCCTGATTTTCACCAATATAAAAATAGCTTTCCGTATCCAGCAGCTCTTCCTGATGCTGACGAGGTTTAATCGGACTAGTGTCACGTGGATGCAGAAACTGATTTCTGGCTTTTAGCGGCACAATATCCTTACCCATCGCTTCACTGAAAGTGATATCTGTTTGACGCTTTGCTGCTTGCTGTGCCCGTTGCTGCTCTTCAGCCTGACGCTGAGCTCTGGCCTGTTTACTCAGTTGTTGCAACTTTTCTTGAAATGAATTTTCAGCCATATCTGTAACCATTCATATCTAAATACCATTTCCATGATTTTAGCAGAGGCGCAAACTCCAAGTTAAGCTTGACCTTTATTAACTTTGTAAGCGTTTTAGATAGGATTCGTGCTGATTTTCAGTTATCCTAGTGCTGTATAAAATATATTCATTCAGGAACAGATTTTATGACGGCAACTAATGTCTCTCCAAGCTCAGGTAAAGAAACTGATGTCATTATTGTCGGTGCCGGTCCGGCAGGATTGAGTCTGGCACGTGCACTGGCACCATCAGGACTATCAATTACCGTAGTAGAAAAGCAAGATTCGGCTACGCTGGCAGAACCACCGTTTGATGGCAGGGAAATTGCCCTGACCCATTACTCAAAGGAACTCATGCAACAGCTGGATATGTGGGACAAAGTACCGGCAAATGAAATTTATCCTTTGCGTGATGCCAAAGTAATCAATGGTTATTCGAATTATCAACTACATTTCGAACAACCCACTATGGCACGCGGTAAACCAGCGAATACTTTAGGTTTCCTAATCAGTAATCATCATATCCGCCGTGCGGCCTATGAAGCTGTCACCCCTTATAAAAACATCAACTTGATTGGTGGACATAGCATTATTGATGTCAGAAATGAAGATAGCAACCACATCGAAGCCACTCTGGATAACGGGCAAACCATAAGCGCCAGATTGCTCATTGCTGCTGATAGCCGCTTTTCAAACACTCGCCGTCAATTAGGTATATCCGCTCAGATTCATGATTTCGGACGTACGGTGATTGTATTCCGCATGCGTCATACCCTGAGCAATCAGCATACTGCTCTGGAATGTTTCCATTATGGCCGTACATTGGCCTTGCTGCCCTTAGAAGAAAATATGACCAACTGCGTGGTCACCATTAATAATGAACGCGCTGGTGAAATTCTAAATATGTCTCCTGCACAACTGGCGGCAGATATTACCAAGCAGCTCAAAGGCAAATTGGGTGACATGCATCTGGTCAGCACTGTGCATCATTACCCGCTTGTTGGCGTTCACGCCAATGCATTCTATGCCCACCGTAGTGCCCTGATTGGTGATGTCGCAGTGGGTATGCATCCGGTTACCGCCCATGGTTTCAATCTAGGGCTGAGTGGAGTTGGTATCCTATCCAAACTAATCATTGAAGCGGTACAGAAAGGTAAAGACATTGGCGGCCAAACCCTATTGGCACAATACCAGCGTCAGCATATGCCGCATACACGGATGCTTTATCATGGCACCAATGCCATGGTGTCGTTGTTCACCAATGACAGCCATCCTGCTCGGCTGATGCGATCTCTGGTATTACGCATCAGCAATAATCTACCACCAGTGAAAAAACTTATCAGCAAACAGCTCACCGGCTGATATACAAATAATATTTTGAAAAAATGCCTGCTGTAATTAATTTATAGCAGGCATAATTACATAAAAATTTCTAAGCTAAATTAGACCCTGATTGATTTGCTGTAACAATGCCGAAGAATGCTCACTTTGAGTAATTGGACGCCCCATAACCAAATAGCTGCTGCCTGCAGCCAAAGCAGCTTTAGGCGTCATGATTCGACGCTGATCGTCTTTGATGTCAGTACTGAGACGAATACCGGGTGTAACCAATAAAAACTCTTGTCCCAGCTGCTGACGCAGTAAAGTGGCTTCCTGTGCAGAGCAAACTACACCATCCATACCCGCTTGACGGCTCAATTCAGCCAAACGAACAACCGCTTCATCAATCGGCAGGTTTATGCCGGTTTCAGCCAGCTCTGACTGGGTTATACTGGTTAAAACTGTTACTGCAATCAATAATGGAGGCTGACTATAATTGCTGACGGCTTCGGCTGCAGCTTCCATCATTCTGCGGCCTCCCGAAGCATGCATGTCTACCATCCATACACCCATATCAGCGGCCACCTTACAGGCAGAAGCAACAGTATTGGGAATGTCGTGATATTTCAAATCCAGAAATATTCGATAGCCTTGCAACACCAATTGTTCCACCAGATACCGTCCGGTAGCGGTAAACAACTCTTTGCCGATTTTGAGTTGACATAAATCTGGTTCCAGCTGCTGCACAAAATCAAGCGTTTTTTCCGCACTGGCAAAATCCAGCGCCACAATAACTGGCTTAGCTGGTTGATTAATCAACGTGGTATCTAGCATTAATGGATTCATACTTTATATAGAAAAAAATTACAAAATAATAAGGACCAGTTAGCTTGTCAGAAGAGGCTTATCAATCTGAATGGTTCTGCTTATAAAAAAGATAACTAAACGCTAAGTCTGCTTAGACCAATCCGTTTCAGCTTGCAAACTATATATCAATGCGGTTTGGCGTAAACGTTTCCCATTTATTGCAGGCTGGGCAATGCCAGAAAAACACTTGTGATTTGAAATGGCAGTGTCGGCAACGATACATCACAGATTTTTGCATCTGCATTCCCACTACCGAACGCATCATATCCACTTCCGCCTTCCATTTCGGGTTTATACTATTCTGCAAAACCCCGAGCAAACGATAAGTTCCCGTGAGTGTAGGTTTGCGCCGTACCAAATCAATCACAATCTCCGTAGCTTTGTCTTCACCATATATAGGTACTGACTTTTCATAAATCACACCGGATAAATCCAACTGAGGAAAGGTCTGGGCAAATCCAATCAAAACTTCAATACCGTCGGCAGCTTTATGTAAACCATCATAAGCATCATACAGCCGCTCACCTACCTGACTCAGATACTCATAATTTTGCTTTTCTATTGCACTATAAGCATCTATCGCGGCCTGATAATTATGTTGTTTCAGCTCTACATCACCCAAAATCATATTCGCACGGCAGCATTTACGGTTTACCGCCAAAGCCTGAAAAATATATTCGCGCGCTTTATTGTATTCCGAATGGTATAAAGCCAGCTGAGCCAGCTCACAATAAAACTGGGCAATTTCAAACTGATATGTCTGATCACCAGTGCTTAACTCTTCAGCAAGTTTAATTGCTTTTTCCCAGTCGCGATCCTGCTGATAGATATTCAGTAGAATTTGTCGTGCCTGCCGAGCCTTACTGCCATCAAGCAAACCAACCAATATTTGTTCTGCACGATCTACTAGTCCGGCCGCCTGATAGTCTTGTCCGAGCTCAAAAGCAACAGTATCTCGTCGTTCTGCGATGGTTTCTGGTAATTCAAGCAAGCTTTGATGCAGAGCAATGGCTTTATCGTTTTCTCCACGCTGGCGATACAGCTTACCTAGTGTCAGATGCAGTTCATATGTACTCTGTCTGGCATCATTCTGCTGATCCACTACTTCAGCAAGCTCACGTACCGCAACCGCACTTTTGTGTTCCGCCAGCGCATCCAAACTTTTGTAAAATCCTTCTGGAATAGCTTTTGCTTGTTTCAGCACAGCACGCATATCAACACGTGCCGCAAACCAACCCATGGCAAAAAATACCGGTAATAGAAAAACCGGCGCCAGCCACATCCAAAAATCATTGCTATCCATGCTGATTATTTACCTTCTGCTCTTCAGAATGATTTTGGCCGTTCACACCAGCATTAGTGGCAATAGTTTCAGTATGGACTGACTGACCGGCAGCTTTTGTTTGCTTATCAATTTTAACCTGCAATTGATTAACCTTACTGCGCAGTCTTAACAGACGACCAAACATAGCAAACACCCCAAACACCGCACCAATAATAAAAAATATCAGCAACAGTACAATCAGTGGTAAATTCAGCATCTGCCCAGGCAGATAATTAAATGTAATCAGTTGTGTATTACTTACAGCCAGTAACAGCAAAGCCAGTAACACCACTATCTTTATTAATGTGTAAATAATCTTCATACCCGTCTACCCCGTAAAGTACTGTTTTCAGAAAAAACAATCATATGCCAGATAACAGCCTGTTTAGCCGAGAAACAACACAGTTTAAACGATTTCACGGCTTTTTAGCAAAAGCAGCCCATGTTTTCAGCATTGGCAAGCAAAACAGGCAGTGTATAATATTTATGTTTACATAAAGTAACAGCAACCACTGGCTAAAGCTAAGACCCTAGGCTGTTGTTACATTGATTCTTGCACTGCCCAAGTCTTAGACCCAGTTTTGCCCTATCCCATGCAGAGCTGAGTTTCGGCCACGCAGCTTAATGTCTTATTTTGGAGAAGTTTTACTATGTCTATGGCCGATCGCGACGGTTTTATCTGGTTTAACGGTAATCTTGTCGACTGGCGAAATGCCCAAACACACGTTTTAACACACACATTACATTATGGCATGGGCGTATTCGAGGGTGTCCGTGCCTACGAAACCTCAAAAGGTGCCGCTATATTCAGATTGCAGGATCACACCAAACGCCTGTTTAATTCCGCTAAAATTACCGGCATGCACCTGCCCTATACACAAGAACAGATTAATCAGGCTCACATTGAGGTAGTAAAGGCCAACAAACTGTCCTCCTGCTATTTCCGCCCTATGGCTTTTTATGGTTCTAACAAACTGGGGGTAGCTCCGGATCAGAATGATGTACAAGTCATAGTAGCAGCTTGGCCATGGGGTGCTTATCTTGGTGAAGAAGGCATGCAGCGTGGTATCCGCGTGCAAATCAGTTCATTTACCAGACATCACCCTAATATCACCATGATTAAAGCCAAGGCAAATGGCAACTACATGAATTCTATTATGGCCAATACCGAAGCCACCCGTAATGGCTACGATGAAGCCATTATGTTAGATGCTAATGGATTTGTAGCAGAAGGTTCAGGTGAGAATGTCTTTATTATCAATGATGGTAAACTTTACACGCCAGCACTGGATGCCGCACTCGATGGCATTACACGTCGTACTGTAATGGCCATTGCTGCAGATATGCAGTTAACGGTAACTGAAAAACGCATTACCCGTGATGAAGTTTATTGTGCCGATGAAGTATTCTTTACTGGTACCGCAGCTGAAGTTACCCCTATCCGTGAAGTTGATGGACGCACAATCGGCTGCGGCGCACGTGGTCCTCTGACAACTGAAATCCAGCAGCGATACTTCGACATCGTTCACGGCAAAAATGCTAAATATGAATCATGGTTAACCTATATTGACTAAAACTCAGCCAGCAGGCCTGAATAAAGGTATTTCCGCCTATCAAGCCTGCTGGATTTTTTTGTCTTATTGCCGATGTAAGGAAAATATAATGAGTCATTCAGCTCCATCTATGATCACCATCACTCCGCATGATTTACCACTGATATGCACCGGACCAGAAAACGAAACTTGGAATGGTCATCCACGCGTATTCTTACCTATTCAGTCAAACAGCAGCATAGAATGCCCATATTGCGGCCAGCATTATCATCTGAATGGGATTGCTGAACAGCACCATTGATAAATAATTATTCTGCATAGTAGTGTCAATATTAATCAACCGCGGGTATTGTGGTACAGTAATTAGTAATTTTTCACTCAAGCATTGCAAGCATAAGAAGGATTTGTCATGACAGAAACCACACACAGCCGTCTGATCATTCTCGGTTCCGGACCTGCCGGCTATACCGCAGCCGTATACGCTGCCCGTGCTGGATTGAATCCTACTCTGATTACCGGTATGGCACAGGGTGGTCAGCTGATGACAACTACAGAAGTTGATAACTGGCCGGCAGATGTGAATGGCGTACAGGGTCCAGAACTGATGGAACGCTTTCTGGCTCACGCTGAACGTTTCGGTACCAAGATAGTTTTCGATCACATTAATCAGGTACAGTTGCAGCAGCGTCCATTTACTCTCACCGGTGATATGGGAACATATAGCTGTGACGCATTAATTATTGCCACCGGTGCATCGGCTAAATATCTCGGCTTACCTAGTGAAGAAGCATTTGCCGGCCGTGGCGTTTCCGCCTGCGCCACCTGTGACGGATTTTTCTATAAAGAACAGGATGTAGCAGTAGTAGGTGGTGGTAATACAGCCATTGAAGAAGCACTCTATTTAGCCAATATCGCCCGTACTGTAACCGTCATTCACAGGCGAGAAAGTTTCCGTGCTGAAAAAATCATGATTGATAAGCTACTTGAACGGGAAAAAGAAGGCAAAATTATTCTGAAACTCAATGCCAATGTAGACGAAATTCTGGGTGACGATTCTGGCGTCAACGCAGTAAGAATCAACTATACAAACAATGAAAGTGAGCTTCTGGCCGTAAACGGCATTTTCATTGCCATCGGTCACCAACCCAATACCCAGATTTTTAAAGGCCAGCTGGATATGGATGCCACCGGATATCTCATTACCAAAGGAGGCAATGAAGGTAATGTGGGTGCTACCAATATTCCAGGTGTATTTGCTGCTGGCGACGTAAAAGATCACATATACCGTCAGGCCATTACCAGCGCCGCTTCCGGCTGTCAGGCAGCTCTGGATGCAGACCATTATCTTTCCGGCTTAAGCAGCTAATATTTTTTTCAGATATTACCGGCCTATCGGCTTAGTAGCCTGCGGCCGGTTTTAAAGTTTCTACTCTATACTAGCATTTCGCCTAAAAGTAAATATTAGTTATAATGCGGGCTTTAAGCTAACACAAATCACGTTCAAGGATAATAAATATGGGCTTTTTGCAAGGCAAAAAAATCCTCATCACAGGTATGATATCGGAACGCTCTATTGCCTATGGTATTGCCAAAGCCTGTCACGAACAGGGTGCGGAACTGGCCTTCACCTATGTCGTAGACAAACTCGAAGAACGGGTACGTAAAATGGCAGCCGGCCTTGGCTCAGAACTGGTATATCGCTGCGATGTACAGAGTGATGATGAAATCAATCAGTTATTTTCTGACCTCGGTCAGAGCTGGTCGCAACTAGACGGACTGGTACATGCCATTGCTTTTGCACCCAAAGAGGCTTTAAACGGTGATTTTCTCGATAGCATTACCCGAGAAGCCTTCATGACAGCCCATGAAGTGTCTGCCTATAGTCTGCCTGCACTGGCCAAAGCGGCACGCCCGTTAATGACTGGTCATAACAGTGCCATTCTGGCGTTGACCTATCTTGGTGCAGTTCGTGCCATTCCTAATTATAACGTAATGGGCATGGCTAAAGCTTCGCTGGAAGCTGGTATCCGCTTTACTGCCGCTTGTCTGGGACAGGAAGGTATCCGCTGTAATGGCATTTCTGCCGGCCCGATTAAAACCCTGGCTGCCTCTGGTATTGCCAATTTCAGTCGCCTGCTGTCCCACGTTTCAGCACAAAACCCAATTCGCCGAAATATTACCATTGAAGAAGTGGGCAATACGGCAGCTTTTCTGTTATCCGATTTAGCTACTGGCATCACTGGAGAAATCACCTATGTTGACGGTGGCTACAGCATCAATGCATTGGGTGTACCGGAAGATCTAGTCAGTACCCACAATAATGCTTGATTAACAAAAGTTTGTTTCAAGCTGCCTGAATTCAGAATCAGGCAGCTTTTATTATTTTTACACTGCATAACGCTTTCCCTGCATGCCGGCTGGTTTAATCGCGCTAATATAAATGTGCAAGTATTTCATTTATAAGCCAACCATGGAGGCAAATATGAAATTTTTAGAACAGTTTAAAGCTTTTTTAATGCGAGGCAATGTCATTGATCTCGCTGTTGGTATGGTAGTCGGTACTGCATTTACCAATATGGTTAAATCATTGGTTGACGATGTAATCATGCCCCCTATTGGCTTACTAATTGGCGGAGTAGATTTTTCCAATTTGTTCTTTACCTTGCGTGATGGTGCCAAAGCCCCCGGCCCTTACGAGACACTGGGTGCCGCTCAGGCAGCCGGAGCCGTGACCATTAATATCGGTTTATTTATTAATACAGTTATTAGCCTGATTATCGTTGGCTTTGCTATTTTTATGGTGGTAAAAGGGATCAATCGTCTGCATAAAAGCCCACCACAGCAAAGCCATACCAAGCAATGTCCTGAATGCTGTACCGAAATTCCGCTTGAAGCAAAACGTTGTCCGAATTGCACTTCTGAGTTAAATTAATTTAAAAGATTAATCAGCATCCAAACCTAGTGTACACTGCACACAATTAATTAATTGATTCATACCCGATATGCAAAAGCTACATAAACCCTGTAGCTTTTTTTGCGCCAAAACCAAATGAGCATATTGCACGCCACAATGACACCAGATTCGCCTTAAATGCTCATGTAAATTGTTTTACCAGAATAAATCAATCAGACCAACAGGAACAACAATGCAGAATCAGCCCACTCCATTTTATAACCCTCTTCTAAGCTATGAAGAAAACTATCAGCAAGGTCCTTTTGGTGCATTCAGTCTGACACCACCATCTATACCAGAGAAAAAGCAGCCAGAAACTTTTTTAAATCTGGAAGTGAATTTGCCTTTCGGTATTCCTGCAGGTCCATTACTGAATGCCAGCTTTATCAAAGCAGCATTTAACTATGGTTTTGATTTATGTGTGTACAAAACCGTACGTAGCCGTGCACATGCCAGCCATCCGTTACCTAATGTATTATCGGTGCACCCTGAGAACCAATTGTCTGCCGGCGTAGATACAGTTTTAGCTGATACCAATTACACCACGCCGTTATCAATTACCAATTCTTTTGGCGTGCCTTCCTTTAATCCTGATATCTGGCAGCCTGATATGGCCGCAGCTGTAAATGCTGCACATAAAGGGCAATTTCTGATTGGCAGTTTTCAAGGCACCGCAGGTAATGAAGCCAGTATCGAAAGAGATTATGCCAAAACTGCCCTTCTTGTAGCAGAAACCGAAGCCCCCATATTAGAGGCCAATTTAAGCTGTCCCAATGAAGGAGTAAACCACTTATTGTGCTTTGATTTTCCTAAGGTCGAACGCATAGCCAAGGAAATCAAAAACGCCGTACCTGATAAACCCCTATTTCTTAAACTTGCTTATTTTGCTAATGATGAAGCTATTTACCCGCTGCTGCACGTATTGGACGGTGTGGTAGATGGTTACAGTACCATCAACACATTGTCAGCCAGGCCGGTAAATGCAGATGGAAAACCAGCATTGGGACAAAACCGACCTACAGGCGGTGTTTGTGGTGATGCTATTCGCTGGGCTGGCCTAGAAATGGTAGAACGTTTGCACAGATTAAGAACCCGACTAAATAATCACTTTGCCATAATCGGCGTAGGTGGTGTCAGCAATGCAGAGCATTATCTGGCTTATCGAGCAGCCGGAGCTGATGCAGTGATGAGTGCAACCGGTGCGATGTGGAACCCTCAATTGGCTTTGCAGATAAAAAGCAGTCTGAATAAATAAATAATTGCCGGTAACTTGATTAAGCTTACCGGCATTTTTATATCAATCCTTATTTCAGCGGCAGATACGATAAGGTTCATCCATGACGACAAAATCTTTTTCTTCAAGAGCTTCAGCAATCCACTCAGCCACCGCTTCGGTAGTACATATAGTTTCTATATAATGTTTCAGAACGTTTGAAACAGGTATCTGATATCCTTTCAATCTCAAGCACATCGGAGCATAAAATGCATCTGCAATGCTAAAATTACCAAACAGATACGAGCTATCAGATTCTGTAAGTAAAGATGATAAATGATTATCTAAAAAATTGATTTCATCTCTGAGTGTTGGAAAATCACGAAGTTTTATCTGCCCGATTTCAGGTAAGACTGCCTCAATATTCATAGCTAAATGCTGGCGTATATGACTATAACCACTGTGCATTTTGGCCGTTACGCTTCTTGCTTTAGCGCGAATTTTATAATTTTGAGGCCATAAAGGAAGTTGAGGATGCCGTTCGGCCAGATATTCGCAGATAGCAAGAGAATCGCTTATCACCAGTTCATTATCTGATAAAATCGGTACCGTACCATAAGGATTCAATGGCAAAATGGTTTTTTTGAACTTTGAATTGGCATCGAAGTTGTCAAAACGAACCATTATTTCAGTAAAATCTATCTGAAAATGTTTCATCACTAGCCAAGGTCGCATAGACCAAGTTGAATAATTTTTATTACCGATATAAAGAGAATAGCTCATCGCTCATGTTTTCCTTATAGAAAAATATTTGTCAAAATAATTAATTTATTTACCCTTTTTTTCTATTATATTAGAACATTTATACCATAAACAATGAAAGCTGAATCTTTCACCCTAATGCATAAATTCGGTACAATAAGAACTCAAATTTATTAGTCTTTACAACAGTCACACGTACATGCTCAGCTATCGTCATGCATTTCACGCCGGTAATCATGCCGACATTCTAAAACATTATTGTCTGATATCAGTTCTAGAATATTTTAAGCTTAAAGACAAAGCATATTGCTATATAGACACCCATGCTGGAGCAGGTCTATACAGCCTGAACAGCAAAGAGGCTCAAAAAGTAGGCGAATACCGTGAGGGAATTAAAAGAATTTTAGATAAAGAAAATCTGGATGCCAGTCTGCAAACTTTCCGTGAAGTAGTTATAGCCAGCCTACCAGATACAGAAAATTATTATTGTGGGTCACCATGGCTTGCTCAGGCAGTGGCTCGTGAACAAGATCGTCTGAGACTGTTTGAATTACATCCAACAGATGCAGAATTATTACGAAGTAATATGCGCAATATAAAATTGCCCAACCGAGCTCAGGTCTTTTGTGATGATGGATTCAAGGGTTTATTGTCAATGCTGCCGCCACCAAGCCGTCGCGCAGTAGTATTAATCGATCCACCCTATGAAGTAAAACATGATTATCAGCAGGTTGTGGATACACTTAAAGCTGCAATAAAAAAATTTTCTAACGGCTGTTATATGGTCTGGTATCCTTGTCTGGGCAGCGCAGAAAGCCAGAAGTTACCTATGAAACTGCAAAAACTAGTTCCAGATAACTTTGTACAAGCAGAACTTCACGTTAAATCCCCGCAGCCAGACGGTTTTGGTATGCATGGCAGTGGAATGTTTATTATTAATCCGCCTTACACCCTGCCTCAGCAATTAGCAGAAGTTTTACCAGCATTAACCCAGCTACTGGCACAGGATAACAGTGCCCATTTTGTTTTACAGTCTCACATTGCCTGAAAATCATCTGCTTATCAGTCAAGCAAACAAGGCTACTGTATAATGGCCTAGAATTTTAAAAGGGAGTATTTGCATGTCCGTTTTACTGTCTGATTATTTGTATCAGCAACAACAAAACTATGCAGTCACACCATTATTACCTGAAGTTATCACCAGCATCAGCAATGCGTGTCTACTCATCAACCGCGAAATCCGCTTAGGTGCACTGGATAATATATTGGGTAGTGCCCATACTGGCAATATTCAGGGCGAAGAGCAGAAAAAGCTAGATGTACTGTCCAACCGGATAATGATTGACACATTGTCTTCCAATCCAGCCATCGCCGGTCTGGCTAGTGAAGAAGAAGATTCCTTTGTCACTGCTAATAGCGATGGTCAATTTCTTGTTCTTTTTGACCCACTTGATGGCAGCTCCAATATTGATGTCAATATTTCCATCGGTACCATTTTTTCGGTGCTGGCAAAACCCACTGGTGCCCTGACTACCGAAAGCTTTTTACAGTGCGGCCGTCAGCAGCTGGCCAGCGGCTATGTTCTGTATGGTCCACAAACCATACTGGTACTGACGCTGAAACATGGCATCGCCATGTTTACCCTGAATGAACAAAACCAGTTTCAACTGACACAGAAAAATCCGCAAATACCAGCTACTACAGCCGAATTTGCTATCAATATGTCCAATCAGCGTCACTGGCAGCCGGCAATGCAGAAATATATAGCCGAACTGCTAGCTGGTAAAACCGGCAACCGCGGTAAAGACTATAATATGCGTTGGGTTGCATCCATGGTAGCGGAAGTGCATCGTATTCTAATGCGTGGCGGTATCTTTACTTACCCGCAGGATAATCGTAATCCTGACAAGTCAGGCAAGCTGAGATTAATGTATGAAGCTAATCCCATGAGTCTGTTAATTGAACAGGCACAGGGTGCGGCCACTGATACTAAACAAAATATTCTTGATATCCAGCCATGTGGACTACACCAGCGAGTTGCTGTCGTACTTGGTAGCAAAGAAGAAGTGGATTACGTCACTGCCATGCATCAAGCAAATTAACCATTGCAGCTAAAAGCTGCAACTTTTTGTTTCACTCCCGTCTGGAGATTTCCATGATTAAATTAACTACCAATTTCGGCGTTATCGGCATCGAATTAGACCATGACAAAGCACCGAAAACCGCAGCCAACTTCGAACGCTATGTACGTGAAGGTTTCTATGATGGCACCATTTTTCACCGTGTAATCGATGGTTTCATGATACAAGGTGGCGGTTTCGACAAAGACATGCAACAAAAACCTACACATGAACCAATTGAGAATGAAGCGAATAATGGCCTGAAAAATGACCAATATACCATCGCTATGGCACGCACCATGCAGCCTCACTCAGCCAGCGCACAATTTTTTATCAATGTAAAAGACAATGACTTCCTGAATCACACCAAACCTGATTTACACGGCTGGGGTTATGCCGTATTCGGTAAAGTGGTTGAAGGACAGGATGTAGTTGATAAAATCAAAAGTGTTAAAACTGGTAATCATGGCGGCCATCAGGATGTACCAGTAGAAAATGTAGTAATTGAAAAAGCTGAAATTGTTTAATCAGCACAACAAAAAAGCAGCCATGACCGGCTGCTTTTTTAATATAGATATGCGTATAAAATTATAGAATTAAAATTTTGAACGCACAAAAATACCCAATCTTTCAACAGACAGGGTATTTTATTTTTACCTATTTATTGTAGCGGTTTCATATTCATTACTTCCATAAGGAAGTTTGTAAAAGCCGGATTGGCTGGTTTAGAACGCATTACCGGCCAACGCTGCTGCCAGCCAGACAAAGCATTCTGTATATAGGCCTTGGATTGTGCAGTATCAATTGTACCCTGCTGACTTTCCACTGCACTACGCAAATAAATGGCAAACATGTCATCGTCTACCATATTATGTCCTACCTGAGCCAAACGAAACTGATCCAGCAATTGTGCGGCCTGCACTTTGGTTATGCTACCCTGTGAAACCTGAAAACTTAAACGGGTAGCCTCATCGCGGATTCTGGCTACATCAGACCAGTGGCTGCTGGCCAGATGATACTCATTATTTACCGCAGTGCCGTCAACTACCTGTACCGGTTTGACTTCTTTATTTGCCTGCTTCGCGGATAAAGGTACATCTATAGATGAACAACCACCTAAAAATGCTGCTATGACACATAATGCTAATGTTTTTTTCATCATTTGTTTACTCAACGTATATTGCTTAAAACAAAAATAAAAGCTAGCTAGCTTGAGCGTGTGGCTGTACATGATATCAGAAAAGAGGGTGCAAGCGACGTCTTTTGCCTCTCCAATGGTAAAGTTCTGAGCATATCCACATGCTGGTCTTTACATTTACATTGTTTATAAACAGATTTAAATAACTGATTTTTTTATAGATTTATAGAATTAAATCACTAAAAATTATGTCTTTTAATTTTATTAATTAATACAATATTTGTTTCATGAATAAACACCATCTATTTCTGATTTATGAATTAAACAAGAACCAACATGTTTTTTATGTATATAACCATTCTCTTTTTTAGGAATGAATATTATCAAATAATTTATAAACAATATGAGGATGGATAATAGAAACAGGTGCCATATATAATTTCCCCCCAAAATTATGAATTTTAACTGAAGTAATGACATATAATTTATTTATATAGTCTTTAGTTTCTATAATACGAATACATAAACGAACATCGAGATAATGATCCCTTATTGTTAATGTAAGCGTATCCTTTTGTTTTTCAATAATTGTGAAAAATGGACTTTACTGCCTATGTCCGGCTCTGTTTCTTCCAATTTATTGAATCTATTAATTGGGTTGATTCCGACTCTTTTTTCCAAAAAATCTCTCATTTTAGAAAACCCTGCCAACCATTTGGGTTGGTGGAAAGTCATCAATCAATTCATAAGCTTCGTAGACAGTGACATTTTTGCATACTTCCAGAGACTGGTAGCTTAAATAATCAATCTTTTCGTCTACTAATGTTATGTTACTCAATAAACCATTGAATCCTTCTAAAGAAAGCTTTTGTTTTTTTCATAAGACAATTAATTTTTTATGCTGCTTTTGTTTCAGAAGTTAGTTAAAAAAATATACTTTTATTTATAATATTTGTATCACAGCTTTAACTGCATAAAAAAAACCGAACCTTTTTTCCGGTTCGGTTGCAATCATAGGGTTAAAACTTAGGCTAAATCTGCGAACAATGGCGTAGAAAGATAGCGTTCACCATAAGAAGGAATCAATACCACAATTAGTTTATTTTTGTTTTCCGGTCTAGCTGCCAGTTGCAAGCCTGCCCATACCGCTGCACCAGATGAAATTCCCACTAAAATACCTTCTTTGGAAGCCATTGCACGAGCAGTATCAAAACAAACATCATTTGGTACCTGAATAATGCCATCATAAACATGGGTATTGAGGATTTTAGGTACAAAACCGGCACCAATGCCCTGTATCGGATGTGGTCCTTTGCAGCCACCAGACAATACGGCAGAAGCTTCAGGTTCTACAGCATATACTTCAACTTCAGGTTTTTTTTCTTTTAAAACTTCGCCTACGCCGGTGATAGTACCACCCGTACCAACACCAGCAACAAAAATATCTACTTTACCATCAGTATCGTGCCAAATTTCCTGTGCAGTAGTTTCACGATGAATTTCTGGATTTGCCGGATTTTCAAACTGCTGGGGCATATAATATTTCTGCGGATCTGAATCCACAAAAGCCTGTGCACGTGCAATCGCGCCTGACATGCCTTCTGCTCCGGGTGTCAATACCAGTTCTGCACCGTATGCACGCAATAGCATGCGCCGCTCCTTACTCATGGTTTCCGGCATAGTGATAATTAATTTATATCCACGTGCGGCACATACCATTGCCAGTCCAATACCGGTATTACCACTGGTTGGTTCCACAATCACCGTATCAGAATGAATTTTACCCGCCTTTTCTGCCGCATCAATCATGCTAGCCGCAATTCTGTCCTTGACACTGTTGCCGGGATTAAAAAATTCCAGTTTAACCACCACTTTGCCCGGTAAACCGGCACTCAGGCGATTGAGTTGTACCAGTGGGGTATTACCAATCAGGTCAGTGATACTAGAGGCGATATTCATTGTCTATCCTTTGTTATGAGAAACTGCATTGATTATCATCATAGATTAAAACCACTATCATCCTAAATAATTTATCAGTGGGTTAATACAATAAATATTTATATAGGCGGTGATAATAGGAATTTCTGCTGAAATATGATTTTATTGTGATTATAACCTTAGAATGAGGTGATTAATTATAGCAGTAAGCCGCTGAATAATTCATATAAATTCTCTGAAGATGGCCAATTCAAGTAGTTCAACCGCCAAAGCTTAAGTTTGTATTTCAATTGTCATTTAAAAAGGACCACCTTTGCGGTAGTCCTTCTATAAGCCACAGATAAAATGCCGGTATTAAGCATCTACCTTAGCTGCTACATCTACATAATCCTGAATTTCATTGAAGTTCATATAGCGATAAATTTCAATGCCTTTATCATTAATAATGGCAATATTTTCGCGGTATTCATCGATGTTCGGGATATGTCCGAGTTTAGAGCAAATTGCCGCCAGTTCTGCTGAGCTCAGATAAACTTGCGTATTCTTACCTAATCGGTTTGGAAAGTTACGAGTCGAAGTGGAAACTACAGTAGAACCTTCACGTGCCTGTGCCTGATTGCCCATACACAAAGAACAGCCTGGCATTTCCATCCGCGCACCTACTCGACCCAAGATACCATAATAGCCTTCATCAGAAAGTTCTTTGGCATCCATTTTGGTCGGAGGAGCCACCCACAGACGTACAGGTAAATCTGTTTTACCGTCTAACAAAGTAGAAGCTGCACGATAATGACCAATATTAGTCATGCAGGAGCCAATAAATACTTCATCAATATGTGTACCTGCTACATCAGACAAAGTTTTTACATCATCAGGGTCGTTCGGGCAGGCTAGAATCGGCTCTTTGATTTCATCCATATTGATATCAATAATGGCAGCATATTCTGCATCCGCATCGGCTTCGAGTAATTTCGGTTCAGCCAACCATTGTTCCATTTTCTGAATACGGCGTTTCAGCGTACGGGCATCCTGATAGCCATCGGCAATCATATTTTTTAAGAGCACTATATTGGATTTCAAATATTCTTCAATCGGCTCTTTATGCAGTTTCACTGTACAGCCGGCAGCAGACCGTTCCGCAGAAGCATCAGTCAGTTCGAATGCTTGCTCTACTTTCAAATCCGGCAAACCTTCAATTTCCAGAATACGACCGGAGAAAATATTCTTCTTACCTGCTTTAGCTACGGTGAGAAGTCCTTCTTTTATAGCCTGCAAAGGAATGGCATTTACCAAATCTCGCAGGGTGATACCCGGCTGCATTTTACCGGAGAAGCGTACCAATACGGATTCAGGCATATCCAATGGCATCACGCCAGTAGCCGCAGCAAATGCTACCAAACCAGATCCAGCAGGAAAAGAAATACCCAGAGGGAAACGTGTGTGTGAATCACCGCCAGTACCCACCATATCTGGCAACAGCATCCGATTTAGCCATGAGTGAATAATTCCGTCACCAGGACGCAAAGCCACACCGCCACGAGAAGACATAAATACTGGCAATTCCTTGTGGGTTTTGACATCCACTGGTTTAGGATAGGCTGCGGTATGACAGAAAGATTGCATCACCAAATCAGCACTAAAGCCAAGACAAGCCAAGTCTTTCAGTTCGTCTCGTGTCATCGGGCCGGTAGTATCCTGCGAACCAACAGTAGTCATTCGTGGTTCACAATAGGTACCCGGACGAATACCCTGTCCTTCCGGCAAGCCGCAAGCACGGCCAACCATTTTTTGTGCCAGACTAAATCCAGCTGTGCTCGGTGCAGGAGCCTGTGGTAAACGAAATACTTCAGAATGTCCCAGACTTAATGCGTCACGAGCTTTTGCAGTCAGACCGCGGCCAATTATCAGATTAATGCGGCCACCGGCCTGTACTTCATCTAGAATAACCAGAGATTTGAGCTCAAATTCGGCGACAGTTTCGCCATTTTTGATAATTTTTCCTTCATAAGGCAGAATATCCACTACATCGCCCATGTCGAGTTTGGATACATCTACTTCAATCGGTAACGCACCTGAATCTTCCTGTGTATTAAAGAAAATTGGCGCAATTTTGCCACCTAAACATACTCCACCAAACCGTTTATTCGGTACATACGGAATATCCTGGCCGGTATGCCAGATTACAGAATTAGTAGCTGATTTACGTGATGAGCCAGTACCTACAACATCACCAACGTAAGCCACCAGATTACCCTTGGCTTTCAACTCAGCTAATTGTTTAATTGGGCCTACTTCACCTGGTTTATCTGGATGTATGCCTTCACGTGGATTTTTAAGCATAGCCAGTGCATGTAGCGGAATATCTGGCCGGCTCCATGCATCCGGTGCCGGTGACAAATCGTCAGTATTGGTTTCACCCACTACTTTGAATACGGTAACAGTGATTTTTTCCGGTACTTTTTCACGAGAAGTAAACCATTCAGCATTAGCCCATGACTCTATTACTTCTTTTGCATACCGGTTACCGGCTCGCATTTTTTCTTCCACGTCGTGGAAAGCATCAAACATCAGCAAAGTATGTTTTAAAGCATTTGCCGCAGTAGCCGCCAACTCTTCATTATCCAGAAACTCAATCAGAGGCTGAACGTTGTAACCACCCAACATGGTACCCAGTAGCTCTACCGCAAACACGGGCGTGATTAATGGACTACTTACGGTTTTCTCCGCAATAGCACCCAGAAAAGATGCTTTGACCTTAGAAGCATCATCTACACCAGGCGGCACTCGATGTGACAGTAAATCAACCAGAAATTTTTCTTCCCCTTTGGGAGGATTTTTTAGTAATTCAACCAACTCTTCTGTTTGCTTCGCTGTTAGCGGCAGAGGCGGAATACCCAGTGCTTCACGTTCAGCGGCGGCTGCGCGGTAGGCTTCTAACATCTTGAACATCCTTAATGTAATGGTTTTTTAAGTTTTTCTTGTAGATTTATTATGCATTACTAATGCAATAATATGAATGATAACCGAAAACAGGGGCGATTGAAACAATTTGTAGTCTGATGTAGTCAATATTAGAAAATGTAAAGATTAAAATAAAAGCAGCCCGTTACAGGCTGCTATACAGTAATAAAAATGAATACCATCATGGTGATTTCATATTGATTACACCATTTTTAATGTTTCAAACTTTCTGAAAAATCTTAGAAACGATTTCTCTTCTTACCACTGGCATTTTTGCGCAAGCTTGAGCCCGCCTGACTATACTGGCTGTGACGGGTAGGATTTTGCAAAGCCGGCTGATTTAGTCTGGCCTGCTCATAAATCGGCATAACTTCCGGCAGCATTTTTTTCAGAGAGCTAATGCGTGCATTATTACTCGGATGGGTAGACAAAAGGCTAGTACCACTATTATTGCCCAAAACCTTATTCATTTTCTCCCATACCGTTATGGCAGCATTGGGGTTATAACCCGCCTGTGCCATTAGCCGCAGACCGCCTGCATCTGCCTGAGATTCCTGATAACGGGAAAAAGGTAAAGTCAGGCCATATTGACTTAGCACATCTTTATACACACTGACATTATCTGCGTTGGCACCGGTTTTAGATTGCACCACAGCACTGCCTACTTCCAATGCCACGCTAGTCAAAATTTGCTGGCCAGCAGCTTTTTTACTGTGCTCCTGCAATGCATGTGTCATCTCATGCCCAATAATCGCAGCAATTTCATCATCGGTTAAATTCAGACGATCAACAATGCCTGTATACACCACCATTTTACCGCCTGGCATGGCAAAAGCATTTGCTTCATCACTACGGATAACATTAAGCTGCCAGTCAAAAGGAACTCCAGTAGTGTTTGCTTGATTGGCGTATGGTACCAGTCGTTGAAATACATTGCGTACCCTTCTGGCAACAGGTGTGTTGGTTTCAATCACCCCTTGTGCTCTAGCCTTACCTATCATCTGAGTATAGCTTTTGGCTGCACTGCTATTTAGAGTTTGGGTGTCATAGCCCATCACATCAGCCACCTGCGCACATCCACTTACAGCTATAAGCATGGCAGCCAGTGCAATTAGTTTAGATTGCCGTTTGATTGAATACATGATTTATCCACGGTAATACAACTGGTTGAAAAAATATCACTTTTTAATGTCTTACATTGAGTAATAAATGTAAAAAATGGTTTTATTATATGGTGTTTATTTAATTTTAAAACCACTCTTATAACATGTACGCATAACAACACTTATGCGTATAAAATACCAACAAAGATAAATGGCTCAGATTATCCATCAAAATTAATAATATTCAGCAAATTATTAGTAACATCCGTCTTTGCAACAGAACAAATATAACAAAATGATTAGAGCCAGCTTTTTTATACTTGTGTCGCGGTTTTACACCAATATTTGCACACGGCACCACAAAGGCTACAATGCTATTGATTACCACAGAGATGATGTAAATTACGTGAAAATCCTTATTTTAGGCTGTGGACAAGTAGGTTCGACCATTGCCAGCAATCTGGCCAGAATGCCCAATAATGATGTCACTATTATTGACGTCAATGAAACTGCTTTACAGAAAATCAATCAGCGACTAGACGTACAAACCATTGTCGGCAACGGCGCGTGGCCGTCTGTCTTGTCTACAGCCGGTGCTCAGGATGCTGACATGATTCTGGCTCTGACCCAAAATGATGAAACCAATATGGCTGCCTGCCGAATTGCTTATGCGCTTTTCAATACGCCAAATCGTATTGCCAGAGTACGCTACAGTGATTTCGTTGAATTTGAAACAGGCAACAATCAATACAAAACCAGTTTAGACTTATTTAACATCACCGAAGCCATTAGCCCTGAACAACTTGTAACTGAACAGATAGTTAATTTGCTACTGCATTCTAGTGCCTTACAAATACTGCGATTTGCCAACGACAAAATCCGTTTACTTGTCATCCGCGCTCAAAATGGTGGTATGCTGATTAATCAACCTATTAGTGCACTGAAACAGCATTTGGAAGAAGGCGTGGATTGCCAAATTTGCGCTATCTACCGCAATAACAGATTGCTGGTTCCCACTGGCAGCACTATCCTGCAGGAAGGTGATGAAGTTTTTGTTTTAACGCCAACTGCTTATTTGGAAAACATTATGCGCGAACTACGTCCAGTTACCAAGCGGACACGTCGCATTATGATTGCCGGTGGTGGCAATATTGGCTACCGCGTGGCTAAACAGCTGGAAGCTAGATTAGATATTAAAATTATCGAACGCAAACAAAATCGTGCAGAATGGCTTGCTGAAAACCTCAACAATTCGCTGGTTCTGGTAGGAAATGCTTCGGATGAAAGCCTACTGGAAAACGAATATATTGATGAAATCGATGTATTTTGTGCACTGACCAACGATGATGAAAATAATATCATGTCGGCCATGTTGGCAAAAAACCTCGGTGCCAAACGCGTGATGGCCATTATCAATCGTTCCAGTTACGTGGATTTATTGCAGGGCAGTGCTATCGATATTGTAATTTCACCGCATCTGATTACTATTGGTTCTATTCTGACTCATGTACATTTGGGCGATATCATGGCAGTGTATCCATTACGCCGCGGTTCGGCAGAAGCCATTGAAGTTGTATTGCACGGTGACCGCCATACTTCTAAACTTATCGGCCGCACCATGTCTCAATTACGTTTGCCCGCGGGGTGTTATTTTGGCGCAGTAGTACGTAATGAAAATATCACTATGTACCATCAGGATACAGTATTAGAAGATGGAGACCATGTAATCTTTTTCGTGGCTCGGCGCAAAGCGGTGCAGGATCTAGAAAAAATGATTCAGGTTAAACTGGGCTTTTTTGCATAGGCAGCATGTTATGAGCCATTTCAGCAACCGCTTTACTGTGCATCATAAGGCATCAGGTTTTGTCAACAAAATTGCGCCCACTGCTCATATTGTGGCCAAAACCGGTTTTTTATTTTCATTATTGCTACTGGCACCGACAGTAGTCTCTTTACTGTACATGGATCATGTGTTTTCAGCATTTGCAGTTACGGCTGCTATTAGCATGAGTGTGTGTGCGCTGACTTGGCTGCTGACGATGCGTTATAACCGTGAACTGCGCCCGCGTGATGGCTATACATTGGTTTTTATGCTATGGATTGGTTTTGCCCTGATCGCCTGCCTACCCTTTTATATTTATTTGCCCGGACTGGGTTTTACTAATGCCTATTTTGAAGCCATTTCCGGTCTCACCACCACCGGTGCCACCATCATCACCAGTCTGGATACACTTGCCCCGTCACTGAATTTCTGGCGTCATATGCTCAACTGGCTGGGCGGTATGGGGATTATTGTGCTGGCCGTAGCCGTCATGCCGATGCTAGGCGTAGGCGGAACTCAATTATTTAAAGCAGAAATACCGGGTGTAAACAAAGACAGCAAAATGGCACCACGTATTTCAGAAACGGCCAAACGCTTATGGAGCGTTTATGTATTATTTACCTTTGTTACATTGCTGGCCTTACGTCTGGCCGGCATGAGCTGGTTTGATGCGGTTTGTCACGCCATGTCTGCTTTTTCCCTTGGTGGTTTCTCTACACACGACAACAGCATTTCCTATTTTAATTCTGTACCGATTGAAATTATTCTTAGCATTGCCACCATACTAGGTGCTATTAATTTCACTAATCATTTTAATGCACTACAAAAAAAATCATTACGTTATTACTGGCGTGATGAAGAAGTACGTGTACTATTATTTGTTTTGTTGTTCAGCATCATTGGCATCAGCTTGTATTTGTGGTGGCACAGTTTTTATTCGCTAGGTGAAGCATTTCGATACACGGCTTTCAATTTAATATCTATCGGGCTGGCAAATGGCTATTCCGATACTGATTTTGCCAAATGGCCATTAATCGCCTCCTTATGGATGTTTTTTCTGGCCAACATACTTTCTAACGGCGGATCAGCCGGCGGTGGTATTAAAACAGTGCGTGCGCTTGTACTCTTTAAATTCAGTTTGCGCGAAATGTTGCTGATGCTGCATCCCAATGCGGTAAGTATGGTTAAAATTAACGGCAGCCATATTCCCGACCGGCGGGCTTTAACAGTGATGGCCTTTGTGTTTGTGTACGTAATCACCATTATATTATTCAGCTTTGCCTTGATGATGAGTGGAATGGATTTTCTGTCTGCCCTGACAGCCTCAATCAGCTGTATCACCAATGCTGGCCCTGGGCTGGGTACTGTGGGTCCAGCCAATAACTTTGCTTTTCTTTCAGACCTTCAGAAGTGGTTATGCATCATCATCATGCTGCTCGGACGTCTGGAAATATTTACCGTCTTTATCTTGTTTACCCCTGCTTACTGGAAAAAATAAAATACAACTTGAGAAAATTTGAAGGAAAAAAATTGATTAAACACTTAAAGATGCTGAAAGCAAAACTGACTAACCAACAGCATCTCATTTCCGGCACTTTGCTGCTTCTTACCGCATGCAGCAACCAGCACGAAGTCGCGCTCCAGCCCATCAACAAAAACAGTGGTCAAGCCATCCTGCCGGGTACGCAAGCCACTGAAGCACCGGACAAAGTCATCAGCAGTTTTCAGCAATATCAAAATGCTCTTAAAGCAGCCAAAAATGGCGATGATATTTTACCGGCTCAGTTTCTGGCTCATCAGCCAGACAGCGCCATGAGCAATAGCATACGCAATAGTTGGTTACAGCAGTTAGGTAAACGTGGCAACTGGACAGTATTCCGCCAGCAATATGATTTTCTGGATAAAAATTTCCGCGATCTGGAAACACGGTGCTATGCCGCACAAGCAGGAATAGATAATGACAATGAGTTATTAGCCAGTTTGAGCATAGAATCCGGCAATCTTCCATTAGGATGCAATCGCTGGCTTGAACAGGCTGCTGCCCGTCAACAAATTAGTGCCCAAAGTGGGTGGCGACGTGTACGCAACCTGTTGGCACTGAATCAAATTACTAATGCACGTAATTTAGCTCAAGCTTTAGGCAGTCCCTTACCAGATCCGTTGGGCAGCAGCACTGGTGGAAGTCAGGGCGCACAAGAAGCTTTACTGTATCAAGTTATCAATAAGGATAATCGCAACAAAGACAGTGCCGCTAGCACCCTAGAGCAACTTTCAGCCAGTCTCACCAAAGAACAAATTGGCTTCGGCTGGGCGCAATTGGGGCTGGCTCAAGCAAATAGTCTCAATTCTGCTAAAGCTCTGAATTATTTTGACCGAGCCACCCCAGCACAGATGAATAACGAAATGTGGGAATGGTATGCTCGCTCAGCACTGCGTCTGCAGCGCTGGCAAAAACTTAATAGCATCATCCTCAGCATGCCAACAGCGCTACAGCAGCAAGTTACATGGCAATATTGGCTGGCTCGCAGTTACCGCTCATTGGGGCAAAATAGTCAGGCGAACGCCATATTCCAAAAAACAGCTCAACGCGGACATAATTTTTATGCGTTGCTAGCTAAAGAAGCTTTGGGCAGCAAAGCCAACACCAGCAGCACTGTGGGCAAAAGCAGCCAGCAAGTTCAGAACAGAATAGCAGCTGACGGTAATATCCACCGTGCGCTGACATTATTTAAAACCGCACAAGCAGAAAATAACTGGCCAATGCGCCGACTGGCTCAGCAAGAATGGCGTTATGCTACACGTAACTTCAACGACGACACCCAAATCGCAGCTGCCACCCTTGCAGAAAACAATGGTTTTTATGAAATGGGAATTTACAGTGCAGATAAAGCGGATAACCTCCTCAACTACGAATTGCGTTATCCGGCGCCATTTAAAGAGCTGGCCGTACCATTTGCTCAAGAAGCCGGTATAGACCCTGCGTGGGTATATGGCTTAATCCGTCAGGAAAGCCGCTTTATGATCGGCGCCCGCTCCAACGTTGGTGCAGCCGGCCTGATGCAAGTGATGCCGGCTACAGCCCGTGACATCGCCAGCCGGCTAGGTATGGATAGTAATGAGCTGTATACCATGCGCGGCAATATCCGTATGGGAACTTGGTATATGGGCAATGTACGCAAACAGTTTGGCGATGAAGTGCTCACCACCACCGGCTACAATGCCGGACCTAGCCGCGCTCGCCGATGGCAGGCAAATACACCTCTGGAAGGGGCCATTTATGCCGAAACTATTCCATTTGACGAAACCCGAACCTACGTCAAAAATGTTATGGCCAATACCACTTATTATGCCAACCTTTTTGGCGAAAAGCGTACCACGCTGACAGAACGTATGGGTACCGTACCGGCACGGTAACCTGCTGACACTTACCAGCCTTGCCAGCCTTAACCCGTACTTACTTTCCGCTACCTACAAATAATGCATAATTATCGTGTAAATTACTCAACCATTGGGAAAGCAAATTATGTTGTTAGACCGCAAACGCTCCGCCGTATTAATGATTGATTTACAGACACGCTTGCTGCCAGCCATCAGCAACACCGATGAACTACTAAACAGCAATGTATGGCTGGCCGAATTGGCAAATGATATGGCCATTCCAACCATCATAAGCGAACACTGTGTCGATAAAATTGGCTCTACCCGTGAAGAAATCATTACCGCTGCGCCGCAGGCTAAAATTGTACAAAAACAAAGCTTTTCCGTATATTCTGCTGGTGTACTTACAGCTGATAATCTGCAAAATGCAAGCCAGATTGTCATATCCGGTATAGAAGCGCATATCTGTGTATTACAAACAGCTCTGGACCTACGTTCGCAAGGATATGAAGTATTTGTTGTAGCCGATGCCGTAGGTTCTCGCCGTCAACGTGATCTGGAGCTGGGTCTGTCTCGCATGCAGTCTAATGGATGCAATATAGTTAGCCGAGAAATGATAGCATTTGAATGGCTAGGTTCAGCCAATAATCCACAATTTCGAGAAATTCACAAAAAATTCATTCGTTAATTTAGTCTGAGTCCTAACATTACCACTGCACCCTTAATAAAAAATGGGTGCAGTTTTATTTTCATCCTCAGCACAATATTACAAAATAAAAAGCCGAATCCGTATCACCCCAGATTCAGCTTCATTTAAAGGATAATATATCCATTCTCAATTTCTGAATAAACCAGCGTTAACCTTTAACCTTCCCCATTAGTATCACTTCGGATAATCAAGAGCGGCAAATTAGTTTCACGCATCACTGTTTCAGCAAAACTACCCATAAGCAAATGCATTAGACCACTGCGGCCATGTGTACCTAAAATAATTAGGTCACTACTTTTTTCGTCAGCATAATCCACCAGCATCTGCGCCATTTCCTTTGCTCCTTTATTAGCTATCAGCAAATGGCGGTGTACTCTGTTCTGCGGCAATTGTTTCAAAGCCTTATTTACCGCATCGTCCAGAACAGTATTCCCTTCAGACAATGCAGCCGCTTCGTAACTTTCATGCTGCAGAAACTCAGGTGCCAGCGCCATATATTCAGTCGGATTGGCCACATTTACCACTGTTAATTCTGCTTCTTCACTTTTAGCCAGTCCAATAGCATGCTCCAGAGCATTTTCTGAAGTATGGCTGCCATCCACCGCCACAAGTAAATGTTTGTACATGAAACTCTCCTTATCGTTTTTGCAATTCGAATCATCAGGCAGATACAGTATAATACCACTACCTGCTAAAAACGGCTTTTTGGATTTTACTACGTGTCGCAGATGTTCCATTCCTCAGTAAATTATCAGCGCCGCTTCGGTGGTATTGCACGATTATACGGCGAAGACTCCTTACAACGATTCGCCTCTGCACATATATGCATTGTTGGTCTCGGTGGCGTTGGCTCATGGGCTGCAGAAGCATTGGCACGCAGTGGTATCGGCTCTCTTACACTGATTGATTTGGACAACGTAGCTGAATCCAACATCAATCGACAGCTACCGGCTTTAATCAGCCTGATTGGCAAGCCAAAAGTAGAAGCACTGGCCGAACGCATTGCCGACATTAATCCCGATTGTCAGGTTAACTGCATTGAAGATTTCGTCGATGTTGACAATATTAGCCAGATATTCAAACAGCCCTTTGATTTTGTTATCGATGCCATTGATCAGGTGCGTGTCAAAGCAGCCATGGCTACTTACTTTATCGCACAGCACCAACCATTTATTGTTTCCGGCGGCGCCGGCGGACAGAAAAATGCTGCCCTAATTCAAAGTGCCGATTTAAGCCGTGTAACTAATGACCGCATGCTGGCCAGTATGCGTTATACCTTGCGCAAACGGCATGGTTTCAGTCGCCAGCCGGCAGACAAGATGTACATACCCTGCATTTATTCGAGCGAAAATATTACTCCGCCACAAGCAGGTAGCTGCCAGACAGAATCAAGCGCTCCACAGGGGCTTTCCTGCGCTGGATATGGTGCTTCCATGGTGGTCACAGCCAGTTTCGGCCTGCGTTGTGCACAGGCGTGTCTTGATCATCTATGCAGACATACCTGAGCTCAAGCATGAATACCGTTAACCCAGCAGAACACACTGTTGCCATTTTATTCGGACAAGCTGTCACTGAAATTCCTCAGGATTTGTTTATCCCACCCGATGCATTACAAGTAGTTTTACAAAGCTTCGAGGGACCGCTGGATTTATTGTTATATTTGATCCGAAAACAAAATATCGACGTTCTCGATATTCCAATGCTCACCATAACCGAACAGTATCTCTCATACATTCAGCAAATGGAGCAGCATGAGCTGGATTTAACGGCTGAATATTTGCTAATGGCAGCGGTACTGATTGAAATCAAAACTCGCCTGCTCCTTCCTGCACCACCGGCCGAGGAAGAAGAAGTTGCTGACCCCCGCGCAGAACTGGTTCGCCGCCTGCTTGCTTATGAACAGATGAAACTGGCCGCAGCCGGAATCGATGCCTTACCTCGTGCTGGACGAGATTTCGGCTGGGCATGGCTACCAGTAGAACTCATTGCCGTCACTCAGCCACCTCAGGTACAGGTGGCTGATTTAACCCGCGCATGGTTAGCGATTCTGGCGCGTTCACAGCACAATCGCAGCCATAATGTAATTAAAGAAACCCTGTCAGTACGTGCCCAGATGAGCATGGTTTTGCGACACCTGCAAACTCGGCAGCAATGTTATTTCACCGAACTTTTCTGCCGTAATGATAGTTTGGCTTTGGTCGTTACCACATTCATTGCACTGCTGGAGCTCGCAAAAGAAGGTTTGGTGTACATTACTCAGCAACAAACAGATGATCCGATATCAATTAGAACTGCCAGTAATGAATCTACTGACAATTAAGCGCCACATCAGAGACCAGTCACATAGTGACAAGTTTATTGAAAAACCCTAATATAAATAAATTTATATATCTGGATAAAGTCATGGCTGTCAACCCTACTATATTTAATACCGCTTTTAATACTTGTCTGGATTTACCTCATTGCCGTTGGCTAAAAATTTATGGTGAATGCACATCCGATGAACCTGTCATCTCTGTTGACTGGAGAGATGAACTACTGGAAAACAAAGAAACCGGCAATATCCATGGAGGTGTTATTACGACGCTAGTAGATATGGCTTCAGCCTGTACACTTGCCGCTCAGTTTGAACGGTTTGAATCTATAGCAACATTAGATATGCGAATCGATTACCTGAAACAACCTGTACCCGGACAAGCTATTCACGCACGTGCACATTGTTACAAAACCGAAGGACAGATCGCCTATATACGCAGCCATTGCTATCAAGAAGATGAAACCCAACCCTTTGCGCTGGGCATGGCTACCTTTGTTCACAGACTAATATCCCTTTCAGAGCTACAGGTAACAGTGAAACAGCTCAAAAAAGAGCGATCCGAATTGAAAAGAGCCACAATTAATCATGACGCAGAATTGAAAAGAAGAGCTTATGAGTTGATGCCCTACAGCAAAGCCATCAATCTAAAAATCGGTACAGATAGCGAAAATAGACGAATATATTGTCTACCTTTTTCTCAAGACTATATAGGTGATTTTATACAGATGGCATTACATGGCGGCTTAATTGGTGGTTTTTTACAAAGCTGTATAAATTTACATGTGATGGAAGAGCTAAATCTTTCTTCACCAGCCCGAATTATTGACTATTCAACTGATTATTTACTGAGTGGCAGGCCTGAGGACAGTTATGCCCGATGTGAGATCATTCATGCAGGTAAGCGCATTTCACAGGTCACCGCAACCATGTGGCAAAGCCGAATTGAAAAGCCTATAGCTTTTGCTCGGGCGCAGATACAAATGCCTGTAGTTGAATAAAAAAAATCAATTGTTTGTCCATTTCAGAAATTTTGTTACACAATTTCTGTAACAGCAATATTTTAGTGAGTTGACCCAGCTTTATGGCTATTGATACCAACCGCCCTCCGATTATCCAGTCTTTACTGGACACGGACCTGTATAAATTCACCATGCTTCAGGTAGTCCTGCACCAGTTTCCACAAGCTACTGGGGTTTATGAATTTCGCTGTCGCAATAACCATGAAACCGCTTACCCGCTTGGGGATATTCTGGAAGAACTTGACTGGGAATTAGATCGTCTATGTCAGATGAAATTCAACGAAGATGAATTACTATATCTGCGGAGCTTACGCTTCATCAAAAGTGATTTTGTCGACTACATGGAGCTGTTTCAGTTAAAACGTCGGTTTATCAGTACCAGTATCGATAACAATCATTATCTTAATATCCGCATAGAAGGCCCGATCATACAGGCCATGTTTTTTGAGATATTTGTTTTGTCGATAGTCAATGAACTTTACTTCCGTCGTCTAGAAACTCCCGAAATAATTGCTGAAGGAAAACGTCGATTAAAAAATAAAGCTGAGCTGATACACCAATATGCTAATGAACAGCAACATTATGGCTCACCTTTTATAGTTTCCGATTTTGGTACCCGCCGGCGCTATCGTTATACATGGCAGAAACATGTGGTAAAAACCCTTCGCGAAGCCGCTCCCAGCGTATTTCGTGGCACCAGCAATGTTCACATAGCCAAAGAATTTGGCCTAATACCTATCGGCACCATGGCGCATGAATTCCTTCAGGCCTTTCAGGCGCTGGATGTACGTTTACGTGATTTCCAAAAAGCGGCTCTCGAAGCATGGGTACACGAATATCGCGGCGATTTAGGTATCGCTTTAACTGATGTAGTCGGCATGGATGCTTTCCTGCGCGATTTCGACCTATACTTTGCAAAGCTGTTTGATGGACTGCGCCATGACAGCGGCGATCCGTATATCTGGGGTGAAAAAGCCTACAACCATTATCGGAAACTACGCATTGACACTCGTACCAAAATGTTAACATTCAGTGATGGGCTCGACTTACAGCGGGCGTGGGATCTATACGTCCATTTTAACAAACGCTTTAAAACCAGCTTCGGTATCGGTACTAACTTCACCTGTGACATGGGATTGACACCATTAAACATCGTATTAAAACTGGTAGAATGCAATGGCCAGTCTGTAGCCAAAATTTCTGATTCACCTGGCAAAACCATGTCTGATAACAGCACATTTCTGGCTTATTTGCGCCAAGTATTCGATATACCAGATATTAACAAATATTAAAAAAATAAAGCCAGTGTATTATTTATGTAGCAACTCAGAAAGAAAAGTTACTTTTTTACCGGCTTTAAATCATTTAAAAAACACACCTATATAGGACACACCAAAAATGAAGAGAAATAACGATGCCAGCACCACCAGCATGCGACTGGACAAATGGCTATGGGCAGCACGTTTTTTTAAAACCCGAGCTCTGGCTCAGAAACACATCGAGCTCGGACGCGTTTTGGTAAACGGAGCCAAAGTGAAGAACAGCAAAAATATTCAGGTAGGCGACAGTATAGACCTGACGCTTAACTCATTGCCCTATAAAATTGAGGTTCAGCAACTCAATCACATGCGCCGACCCGCCTCTGAAGCACGTTTACTCTACAGTGAAGACGAAAGCGTTGCCACCAAACGTGCAGAACTCAAAGCCCTCAAACAGGCCAGCCAGATAAGTGCTGCATATCCCGATGGTCGGCCAACTAAACGAGATCGCAGAGCGCTAGATAAAGTAAAAAGACACTGGGAAGACTGAATATAAATTCAACAGCAGCTCGGATAAAGCAAGTACCCTACTTATCTTACATAGTAAGCATATAATTATTAGGCTTAATGTGGGTATTCCTAACAAAATTACTCTTTTTAAGCGCCTTAGCTACCATTTCTTTATTGAATGGAACATGCAACACCGGCACCTGAGATTTTAACTTTTTAAAAAGCGGTAACTTATTCCAGAAATAGTGAACCTTAAAGTTCATATTATTTTTACCACTAACCAGCATATCTTTCTTTTCGCGTATTTCTGTATAAATCACAATTACCGGTAGCCTCAAACGCCCGATTCCATATTCAAGTTCCTCTTTCAAACTGCGTGACTGAAAAGTATCCTCACTTAATATTAAAATAATATTATCTGCTCGGTTTAAACGCTCTTTAATACGTGGCTTTAACACCCCTTCCCAATCGCTACCGTCGCGTACATCATATTTTTTAGCATGAATATCATCAAACAGAAATTGCTCATCCTGAGTTTTCCACGTTTTCAGCTGATTATAAAAAAAATAGTCTCTTTGTATTAACGCCCCCGCCGCATACTCATTAAATGGTTCATCAACATAAAAAATACTGTAATTACTGGGCATAACATTTCTCCTCAATTATTATCCAGACCATCACCACACATCGCTAAATATTACAGTAAATAGAAACAAAATCCCACTTAAAAAACTTTAAAATACAAACACATATAATCAAATGTAATAATTAAGATAAAAAAACCGCATCCCAGAGGATGCGGTTGATACTTACTTCTAATATTTATTTAATAGAAGAAGCAGCCTCATGCATAGCTTCAGACAAAGTCGGATGGGCATGAACAATACGGGTAATATCCTCACTAGAGGCTTTAAAGTCCATAGCCATTACTGCTTCGGCAATCAGCTCAGAAGCCACCGGCCCAATGATATGCGCACCCAGCACACGATCAGTTTCCGCATCGGCTAGAATCTTAACAAAACCTTTTGCCTGTCCCATACCCAGCGCACGACCATTTGCAGCAAAACTAGACTGACCTTTTTTATACTTCACGCCAGCAGCTTTCAACTGCTCCTCAGTCTGACCAACCCAAGCGATTTCCGGATGAGTATACATCACAGCAGGAATGGTATTCATATCTACAAACGGTTTCTGACCAGCAATACGTTCAGCCACTGCCACACCCTCAGCAGAGGCTTTATGAGCCAGCATCGGGCCTCGTACTACGTCGCCAATCGCCCAAACATTAGGCAGATTAGTACGGCATTCATCGTCCACTACAATAAAACCACGTTCGTCTTTTTGCAGGCCAACACCCTCAGCATTCAGACCATTGGTATTTGGAATACGGCCAATCGCAATAATTAACTTATCAAAAGACTCGGTTTTTTCTTCACCGCCAACAGTATATTTAACCGTCACACTGTTTTCAGCTTTAACAATTTCATTCACCGTTACACCCAGATGAATGTTCAGACCCTGCTCTTTAGTGAAAACCTTAAATGCTTCTTTTGCCACCTGCTGGTCAGCAGCAGCTAAGAAAGTAGGCATTGCTTCCAGAATGGTTACTTCTGAGCCTAGACGATTCCATACAGAACCCATTTCCAGACCAATCACACCGGAACCAATCATACCCAGCTTAGTTGGTACCGCTTCAAGATTCAGCGCACCTTCATTATCCAATACATTAATATTATCAATTTCAGTAATTGGCAGCGGGCGCGGTACAGATCCAGTAGCAACAATCACATGCTTAGCTGTAACCTCCTGTTTGTTACCATTGGCATCTACTTCAATCTGCCATAAACCATCAGCCTGACCAACCAGAGAACCTTTACCAAAAATACTTTCAACTTTGTCTTTTTTGAACAGAAAACCAATACCATTTGTCAGCTTACTAACAATAGCATCTTTACGTTCAATCATTTTTTTTGCATCAAAGCCCTTAACCTGAACATCAATACCATGTTCAGCAAATTCAGATTGCGCGGCATGGTAATTCTCACTGGTCTGCAACAAAGCTTTAGAAGGAATGCAACCTACATTTAGACAAGTACCACCCAGAGCCGGACCATCCCCTTTTTTATTTAAACCAGCATCAATACAGGCAGTTTTAAAACCCAGCTCAGCCGCACGAATGGCTGCAACATAGCCCCCAGGACCAGCACCGATTACCACAACGTCAAATTGAGACATTAAAATTCCTTTCAATCATGAATATTTCTGACTGATAAAATAAAACCGTAATGTGGCACAAACGCCATTTGATTCGGTGTGGCCAGCATTACGGTTTATCTTCATCAAGCTGCCATAATTTGAGAATACGGCAGCCAGCAAATCAAATTACAGTTCCAGCAACAAGCGAGCAGGATCTTCCAGCGCATCCTTAATAGCTACCAGTGTCAACACAGCTTCACGGCCATCAATCAGACGATGGTCATAAGACAGAGCCAGATACATCATCGGACGTACCACTACCTGACCATTTTCTACTACTGCACGTTCTTTGGTTGCATGCATGCCCAAAATAGCAGACTGAGGTGGATTAATAATCGGTGTAGACATCATAGAACCGAATGTTCCACCATTGGTAATACTGAATGTACCACCAGTCAGGTCTTCCAGAGCCAGCTTACCGTCTTTAGCTTTAACTGCATAATCATGAATGGCCTGCTCAATATCAGCAATGCTCATCTGATCTGCATCACGCAAAATAGGCACAACTAAACCACGAGGACTGCCAATAGCAATACCAATATCAAAATAGCCATGATAAACAACATCAGTGCCATCAATAGAAGCATTAACCACAGGGTATTTCTTCAACGCAGCCACTGCAGCTTTAACAAAGAAAGACATAAAGCCCAGTTTAATACCATATTCTTTCTGGAACTGTTCTTTATAACGGTTACGCAAATCCATAACCGGCTTCATATTCACTTCGTTAAATGTAGTCAGAATCGCATTTTCATGCTGAGACTGCAGCAAACGTTCAGCAACACGTGAACGCAGACGAGACATCGGCACGCGCTGTTCTACACGATCACCGGCAGCCACAGGTGTAGCAGCTTTAGTAGTAGCCATGGTCGGAGCAGCAGCCAATGCAGAGGCTGCAGCAGCAACATCTTCTTTTAATACACGACCATCACGACCAGAACCTTGGATCGTAGCAGTATTTACACCTTTTTCCGCAGCCAGCTTAGCAGCTGCAGGCATAGCTACACCAGCCTGAGACTGATTTGCCGGTGCAGCAGAAGCAGAAGTTGCAGCAGCAGGGGCAGATTCCGCAGGGGCAGCAGCGGCTGGCGCAGATGCTTCAGCAGTAGCTGAAGTATCAATTTTGGCCAGTAACTGACCAGCAGTCACAGTAGCACCATCTGCTTCAATAATTTCGACCAACTTACCTGCTTGCTGAGCAGGCAGCTCCAACACAACTTTATCCGTTTCCAGATCAATCAGGTTTTCATCACGCTGTACGAATTCACCCACTTTTTTATTCCAGGTCATCAGAGTGGCTTCAGTCACACTTTCCGGAAGCATGGGAACGGTTACATCAATAATCATGGATTACTCCTAAAAAAGGGCCAAAGGCCACCACACAGGTGGCCGGTTATTCATTACAGATTCGGATTATTTCAATTCCAGAGCATCATCAACCAATTGTTTCAGCTGAGCAACATGTTTGCTCATATAGCCCACAGCTGGAGAGGCGCTGGCAGGACGGCCGGCAAAAATAACTTTCTGCTTGCTGCTGGCAATCGCTTCAATGCGGTGACGGATCTGGAACCATGCACCCTGATTTTTCGGTTCTTCCTGAGCCCACAGAATTTCAGTAGCATTCGGGTAGCGGCTTAGTTCAGCAGCCAGTTGCTCGTAAGGGAAAGGATACAACTGTTCAACACGCACAATCGCGATATCCTTGCCTAAATCACGTTCCATGCGTGCTTTATTGATATCGTAGTACACCTGACCGGCACACAGAATCACACGCTTAACAGTATTTTCATTGCCCTCAACCTGATCACCGATTACCGGTCGGAAAGAATGGCCTTCAGTGAAATCACTGAGCGGACTCATAGACTCATTGAAACGCAACAGACGTTTGGACATGAAAATAACAAGAGGTTTACGATACGGACGCAATACCTGACGACGCAACACATGGAACATCTGCGAAGCTTCAGACGGCATTACCACCTGAATATTTTCTTCAGAACACAATTGCAGCCAGCGTTCCAGACGACCAGAAGAGTGCTCAGGACCTTGTCCATCATAACCGTGCGGTAAAATCACCGTTAGACCACACAGACGACCCCATTTGGTTTCACCTGAAGTGATAAATTGGTCAATGGCAACCTGTGCACCATTGGCAAAATCACCAAACTGACCTTCCCAGATAACTAAACGATCTGGAGCACTGCAAGCAAAACCATATTCATAAGCCAATACAGCTTCTTCATTCAGAATGGAATCAATTACCAAGAAAGAAGCCTGATTATCACTCAAGTTACGCAATGGTACGTAAGCACCAGCATCACTTTTTTCCCGTTTCTGATCATGCAGCACAGCATGGCGATGTGAGAAAGTTCCGCGACCGGAATCTTCACCAGAAATACGTACACCATTACCATTGGTTACTAAGCTTGCATAAGCAAGTGTTTCAGCCATACCCCAATCAACAGGTTGAGTACCCTCTGCCATAGCAACACGGTTAGCCAACATTCTTTTAACAGTATTATGTGGCGTAAAGCCCTCAGGCAGCGCAGTAAATTTAGCAGTAAGACGTTTAATATCGGCCTCAGGAATACCGGTTTCTACCGGATGATTCCAGTGAGTACCAATATATGGTGTCCAGTCTACAGCATGCTTGTGGTTGTAATCAGTCAGCGTGGTCTGTTCTACATGCTCACCTTTATCCAGCGCATCACGATAAGCCTGAATCATTCCATCAGCTACTTCTTTGCTAATCACATTTTCATTTACCAGACGGTCTGAATACAATGCACGGGTACCCGGATGCTGATGAATCTTGTTGTACATCATAGGCTGCGTGAGCATCGGGTCATCACCCTCGTTATGGCCCAGTTTGCGGAAGCAAACGATATCCACAACTACATCTTTGCCGAAAGACTTACGATAATCCATCGCCAGTCCCATTACATAGCTCACTGCTTCAGGATCATCACCGTTTACATGGAAAATCGGCGCATCAACCATTTTAGCCAAATCAGTGCAGTACACGGTAGAACGGGTATCGCGTAAATCAGAAGTCGTAAAACCAATCTGATTATTAATTACAATATGAATCGTGCCACCGGTGGTATAACCACGGGTTTGAGACAGGTTGAAATTAGCCTGATTCACACCCAGACCAATGAACGCAGAATCACCATGAATCAATACCGGTAATACTGCTTTACGACCTGATTCCCCACGGCGTTTCTGACGTGCACGTACAGCACCTTCCACAACCGGATTCACAATTTCCAGATGAGATGGATTAAATGCCAGAGAAACATGCAGCGGTCCATTACCAGTAGCCAAGTCAGATGTGAAGCCCATATGGTATTTCACGTCACCACTTGGTAGCGTCGTAGTATATTTACCTTCAAACTCGCTAAACAAATCGCGAGGTTCTTTGCCTAGGATGTTAACCAGCACGTTCAAACGGCCACGGTGCGCCATACCAATCATGACTTCTTCTACACCCTGACTGCCACAATGCTGCATCAGATAATCCAGCGCAACAATAGTACTTTCTCCACCTTCCAGAGAAAAACGTTTTTGACCCACGTAGCGAGTATGCAGGTAGCGCTCTAGGGTTTCAGCAGCAGTAAGCTGCTTCAGAATACGGCGTTTGTGTTCAGGAGTATAACTACCGGCAGACAAATCTTTTTCTACACGATCTTGCACCCAGTTACGCTCATCTGGACGAGTAATGTGCATAAATTCCACACCAACCGTACCACAATATGTCTGATCCAGTTTATTTATAATTTCAGACAAAGGCAGCTGCTGGCTGCGGGAAAAATCACTGCCAGTATAGAATTTAGTAGACATATCGGCAGCAGTCAGACCGTACTGTGCCGGATCCAGCTCAGCCAGATATTCTTTTGGACGCCGTTTCAACGGATCCAGATTTGCATTACGGCTGCCCAGAATACGATAAGCATTCATCAGATTTAAAACTGATACTTGCTTTTGCAACATATTTAAATCAACACTGCCCTGTGCAGCACCATGCTGTTTAGACAGATTTACAAACGACTCTTGAATCGGTAATTGCGGTATATCTTTGGCAACATAGCCCGGCAAAGCAGCCACTTTGTCAAAATAATCTTTCCAGTATTCATCAACTGAATCTCTATCTTTCAGGTAGCTCTCATATAACTCCTCTATATAAGGAGCATTGGCACCGTATAAATAAGAAAGACTGGTTTTTTCTTCCATCATGGTAAAAACCCTTTTTTACCTTAAACTATAAAACAGGAATATAACTATCCCCTACCAATATTCAACTCGAGAATCGAATGCCGATTCCAGATTACCGCATATCAACATACCGATTCCAGATCACCACGCAAGCACATGGGGATGAAGCATTAGTATGTTTCAGGCAGCTAAAAAGCTGCCTGAATACACCAACTAAATTAGCGTTTATCTACAGGTAGATAATCGCGACGGCCGGCACCAGTATATAACTGCCTTGGACGGCCGATTTTCTGATGTGGGTCAGCAATCATTTCATGCCAGTGTGAAACCCAGCCTACTGTTCGCGCAAGAGCAAACAAAACAGTAAACATCGTTGTAGGAATGCCCAATGCACTCAGAACAATACCAGAGTAAAAGTCTACATTTGGATAAAGCTTGCGTTCAATGAAATAAGGGTCTTCCAATGCGATTTTTTCCAAAGCCATTGCCAGCTTGAATTTAGGACTATCGTGTAAACCCAGCTCATTGAGCACTTCATCACAAGTCTGTTTCATGATTTTGGCTCGAGGATCCATGTTTTTATAAACACGGTGGCCAAAACCCATCAGACGATAACGTTTTTCTTTAACTCCCTGCATAAATTCTTCAACGCGGGATACATCACCAATCTCATCCAGCATTTTCAGTACAGCCTCATTGGCACCGCCATGAGCCGGACCCCACAAACAAGCAATACCTGCTGCAATACAGGCGAAGGGATTGGCTCCAGACGAACCGGCCAAACGTACAGTAGAAGTGGAAGCATTCTGCTCATGATCAGCATGCAGGATAAAAATCCGATCCAAAGCACGTTCTAACACAGGATTAACCACATAATCCTCAGTTGGCTTGGCAAACATCATATGCATGAAATTGCCAGTATAAGACAGACTGTTACGCGGATAATTGAAAGGTAAACCTTTTGAATAGCGATAGCACATGGCCGCCAGTGTCGGAACCTTGGCAATCATACGGTATTCAGCGATCCGACGATGCTCAGGATTGCTGATATCCAGACTATCCTGATAAAACGCCGCCAGTGCACCTACAACCCCCACCATCATTGACATCGGATGAGCATCACGACGAAAACCTCGGAAGAACCAAGTCAACTGCTCATGCACCATGTTATGACGCAACACACCCAGTTCAAATTTCTGTTTTTCGACTGCATTAGGTAATTCACCATAGATAAGCAAATAACAGGTTTCCAAATAATCACTCTGTTCTGCCAGTTGCTCAATGGGATATCCCCGATAATATAACTGCCCCTTTTCACCATCAATGAAGGTGATTTTCGATTCACAGGATGCGGTTGAAGTAAAACCTGGATCAAACATAAACATGTTGGTAGTACCATACAGTTTACGAATATCAACCACATCTGGTCCCAGCGTACCAGATAACACTGGCATTTCAAAAGGCTCTTGCCCCTCGACGTTGAGTATAGCGTTCTTGGTCATCCCTAACTCCTTAATTTTCAATTTTTCTATTTAAATAATCTAAACTTAAATACATTAACAAAAGTAAGGCGTTTCACAACCTCTCAGCCTGTCTGATTTTTTCCAGAACAGGCTCAAATTCAGGGTACGCACATTCTTCCGCTTTATTGATTAATGCCAGAATTTCCGGATCCGGCAAATCCATTAACGCCACAAAAGCTGCCAGCTCACTATCCGACAAATGGTCAAAAACCTGTGTCATGAATCTGCCTAGAATAATATCTAGTTCCAGCAGACCCCTACGAGCTAACCAACGAATGCGGCGTTTGGCATTATCATCAAAGTGTTGCATCAAATTGCTCTTCTTAACATTAAATCTTTAATCTTGCCTATAGCTCGAGTCGGATTAAGGTGTTTCGGACACACATCCACACAATTCATAATCGTATGGCAGCGAAACAAGCGATATGGATCATTAAGATTATCGAGTCGTTCATTAGTACGCGTATCACGAGTATCGGCAATAAAACGATAAGCATTGAGCAGACCAGAGGGACCTACAAACTTATCGGGATTCCACCAAAATGAAGGGCAAGAAGTTGAGCAGCAAGCACAAAGAATACATTCATAAAGACCATCTAGCTCCTTACGCTCAGCCTGTGTTTGCAAGCGTTCACGCGTTGGTGCTGCTGTATCATTAACCAGATAAGGTTTAATAGAATGATATTGATTAAAAAACTGTGTAAAATCAACAATCAAGTCTCGGATCACCGGTAGGGCCGGCAAAGGTTTCAACACAATCGGCTGCTTCAGGCTACGAATATCCGTCAAGCAGGACAATCCGTTTTTACCATTGATATTCATACCATCCGAACCACAGATACCTTCACGGCAGGAGCGACGGAAAGACAGACTATCGTCCTGTGCTTTCAGTTTAATCAGTGCATCTAGCAGTTTGACATCTGTTGGTTCAATTTCAAGTTCATAATCTTTCATGTACGGCTTATCATCCACATCGGGATTATAGCGGTACACCTGGAAGCGGATTTTTTCCATCTTGATAGTTCCTTAGTAAACGCGTTCAGCCGGTTTTATATATTCCACACTCAAAGGTTTAGTGTGTACTGGTTTATATTCCAGATGCTGATCTTCAGCGTAATACAATGTGTGTTTCATCCAATTTTCATCGTCACGTTTAGGGTGATCATCAGAAGCATGAGCACCACGTGATTCTTTACGTGCAGCAGCAGAAACCAGTGTAGCCTGAGCCACTTCAATCAGGTTATCCAGTTCCAGCGCTTCAAGTCGTGCTGTATTCCAAACCTTACTCTTATCGTGAATCTGAGATTTAGCCACACGAGTAGCTATCTCATTGATTTTATCTACGCCTTCTTTTAACAAGGCATCGGTGCGGAATACACCAGCATGCGACTGTACACAACGCTGCAAATCAGTACGAACATCAGACACTTCTTCACCATTCGTCTGATTTTCCAGTCGGCTGAGACGTGCCAAGGTTTTCTCACCGGCATCAGCTGGCAATTCACGATGAGCAACCTGCTGATTAATATACTCAATCATGTGGTCACCGGCCGCTTTACCAAACACCACCAAATCAAGTAAAGAATTAGTACCCAGACGGTTGGCTCCGTGCACAGATGCACACGCACACTCACCTGCAGCATAAAAACCAGGTACAGGAGCTTCCAGATCATCACCTTTGGCCATAACTACCTGACCGTGATAATTAGTCGGAATACCACCCATCATATAATGACAGGTTGGCACCACCGGTATCGGGTCTTTAATCGGATCCACACCGGCAAACTGAATGGAAATTTCGCGAATACCCGGCAATTTTTCCATAATTTTCTGCGCACCTAGGTGGTCCACTTTTAGCAAAACATGATCTTTATTTTTACCGACACCACGGCCTTCATGAATTTCAATAGCCATCGCACGAGACACTACATCGCGGCATGCTAAGTCTTTTACAGTAGGTGCATAGCGTTCCATAAAACGCTCACCTTCACTGTTTAGCAAGATTCCACCTTCACCACGTACGCCTTCAGTAATCAGCACACCAGCACCTGCCAAACCTGTAGGGTGGAACTGCCAAAACTCCATGTCTTCCAATGGAATACCTGCACGAGCTGCAATCCCCAGTCCATCGCCGGTATTCATATAGGCATTAGTAGAGGAAGCATAAATACGACCGGCACCGCCAGTTGCAAAAAGCACAGCCTTAGCATGCAGAATGTAAACTTCACCAGTTTCCATTTCCATGGCAACTACACCAATGACCACACCCTCCGAATCCCGAATCAGATCCAGCGCTGCCCACTCTACAAAGAACTGAGTTTCAGCATGAACATTTTGCTGATACAAAGTATGCAGCATGGCATGGCCAGTACGGTCAGCCACGGCACAAGCACGCTCGACAGCTCTTTTACCAAATTCGGCAGTATGCCCGCCAAAAGGACGCTGATAAATTTTGCCGGATTCAACACGGTCAAATGGCATACCCATGTGTTCCAGCTCTACCACCGCATCAGGTGCACGACGAGTCATGAACTCAATTGCGTCCTGATCACCCAGCCAGTCAGAACCCTTTACGGTATCGTACATGTGCCAGCTCCAGTGGTCTTCCTGCACATTACCCAGCGAGGCGGAAATACCACCCTGAGCAGCAACCGTATGCGAACGAGTTGGGAAAACTTTAGATAGCACCACTGTATTTAAACCTGCTTTAGATAATTGCAGAGCCGCACGAAGCCCTGCACCACCGCCGCCAACAATTACTGCATCAAAACGACGTACCGGCAAACTCTTGGGCATACTCATGCTAACCCCCAAATCACTTTAACAGAATAAATCAGACTGCCTAACAGCCATAAAATAGTAGCCACATGTAAAAACAGGCGTAAACCCGCCGGTTTAATGTAATCCATCCATAAATCACGAATACCAATCCAGGCATGCATCACCAGTGCCAGCACAAATATCTGAGTTACCACGCGCACCCAAGTCAAGCTAAAAAAACAGCGCCAATCCTGATAAGTATGGGGTAAACAGATGATCATGATTAAAAACAGCACTGAATACACCAGCATGATGACAGCGGTGATGCGCTGCATAATCCAGTCGCGCAAGCCATAGTGCGCGCCAGCTAATTTACGGTCTATCATGATAATAAACACGCTCCATAAATAATAACGGTCAATACAATTGCACATACCACCACAGCTTTGGCAGAAGCTCGTGCTGTTTTCAGTTCTGTACCTTTATGTATATCCAGAAGCAGAAAGCGAATACCGGCCAGACTGTGATAAACGTAAGCCAGCAACAGCACAAAAAGAATGCACTTAACCAAAGGATGGTGTACTAATGCCTGATAAGTATTAAACGCAGATTCATGGGACAGCGTACCTGCAAACAGCCACAATAAAACCGGAATACAGATAAACAGTGCCACACCACTGAAACGATGAAAAATAGATACAATACCCGGAATGGGTAATCGTATCTTTTGAATATCCAGATAAACTGGCCTTTCCTTTTGCATCGGTAACTCCTCTTGATTATTAGAAGATTTAACTCAAAACCAGCGACTCACGCCGCCTCAAACCGAAATTTACTGCAATTGACCCAGTTTTTAACAAACCAGTCAAAAAACAACAGATAAATTATTTACAATTCAGTCTTCAAAAATCTGCTGAGCTTTTTAATGAAAGCTGCAAAGCCTGACTTCCGAATTGTAAATAACGCCGGCGCCACTCATACGCTACACCGTCAACACTCTGACTTAGGCGCCCCAGACAAAGTGCAGATGTAACCACATCCGCTTTTAACAGTTTGGCTGTTTCTGCACGCAGCGAAGTCTGCCAGAGCCATTGTTGCGCAGTATCCACCAGAACATCATATTCAATCAACAAAAAAGCATAAAAACTACCGCGGCGACGCACAAAACGTACATTTAAATCCGGTAATAATGCAACAGGTAAATACATTTCATCTACTGCCACCTCTGTATAACCAGTACGCCACAGCAGCATAATTTTCCAAACAGATTCTGACACCTTAATACCCAGCTGCTCAGCCGTTTCTTCATCAGCAGCGGCAACCGCAAGACTCAATACTTCAGCCACAGGCCAGATTTTTTCCAGCCTATCCTTGTGTAAGGCAGGTATTTCCGTAAAAGGAAAACAACCCCAATCCCAGTTTTGCTTAGTAACAAAAGTACCCACCCCTTGCTGGCGCTGCAAAATACCACGCGCCGCCAATTCACTCAGACCCTTACGTATCGTACCCTGACTGACTTTCCACTGCTCTGCCAGATTCCATTCGCTTGGAAGAGGCTGGCCAGGTTTGAAATCGCCATCCACAAGTAGGTGTACTACCCGCTTCATGACAGACTGATATAGAGGAATATGCCTTTTAAGCGGATTAAGTTTGAATCTATTGTACGACATTTCTAACTCAAGTAAACAAAGTCTTATATAAGACATAAGATATCACAAAAATTGCTAAAATATTCTCAAAAAACATCATTCCATTACGTCAATTAATTTAATTTTGAACAAAATTTTGCTATCATACCGACCATAATTTTGTGGTGCAGCATCATCAACCACCTTGTAAAGACAAGAAAAACTATTTGTTGTCGTGTTTATTTATTAATTAAGAGGACAAGTTATGAAAAAACCTGTACGCATTGCCGTAACGGGTGCTACTGGCCAGATTGGTTATGCTCTGCTATTCCGTATCGCCAGCGGCGATATGCTTGGAACCGATACACCGGTTATTCTTCAACTGCTTGATTTGCCACAATCACAGACTGCTGCACAGGGTGTCATGATGGAATTGCAGGATTGTGCATTTCCCCTGCTGGTTGATATGTTTGCAACTCATGATCCGGAAGTAGCATTTAAAGATGCGGATATTGCCATTCTCGTGGGCGCTCGCCCGCGCAGCAAAGGAATGGAACGCAGCGATTTACTTCAAGCAAACGCCGAAATCTTCGCAACTCAGGGTGCGGCGCTAAATAAAGTAGCCAGCCGCAATGTTAAAGTAGTAGTGGTTGGCAATCCAGCCAATACCAATGCTTACATTGCCATGAAATCGGCGCCCGATTTACCCGCTAAAAATTTCACTGCCCTGATGCGTCTGGATCACAATCGCGCACTCAGTCAATTGGCAGAAAAAACGGGTAAGCCAGTAAGTAAAATCAGTAAATTATGCGTTTGGGGCAATCATAGTCCCACCATGTATGCAGATTATCGCTTTGCCACCATTGATAACGAAAATATAGCAGAGATGATTAATGACCAAAGCTGGTATGAGAACGAATTTCTGCCTAAAGTTGGTAAGCGGGGATCAGCAATTATCGAAGCACGTGGCCTTTCCTCTGCAGCTAGTGCGGCCAATGCCATCATTGATCAAATTCATGATTGGGTAATCGGTACTGACGGCGAATGGGTTACTATGGGTGTGCCTTCTGATGGTTCTTATGGCATTCCGGAAGAAATGGTATTTGGCTTCCCGATGACCTGCGAAAATGGTGAGTACACTATCGTCAAAGATTTGCCAATAGATGAATTCAGCCAGCAACGCATTAATCAGACTCTGGCCGAGCTTGAAGAAGAAAAAGCCGAAGTCAGCAATTTAATTTAACATTTCAAACCTGTTTTCGGCCAGCACTAATTGCTGGCCGTTTTATCTTAGCGAAGCTTCAGTCTCCTTTTAGCACATATAACAAGCATATCAGCGCTGCCATACTTAACAATATTATCGCCAGACTGTTCACCCAGTAATTTATTGATTCTCTATTCCGCTTTCTCAGTACGCATCTGTATATCACCACCAAAAACAAAACAATTATCAACAGACGCAGTAATCGTCCAATCATTTACTTTCCAAAACATGTAATTCTGTGCAAACAACGTAAAGTCGTTATAATGCCCATTTTCTATTCTTTTACATATTCTCATGAAAGAAATAGACAGTATAGGCCTTGTCACCCCTCAGAAGCTGTTTTTTGACTGCCCGCTCACCCTGCAGAATGGTAGCGTTTTACCACATTTTGAGCTAATGATAGAAACCTATGGCTGTCTAAATGCAGATAAAAGCAATGCGGTACTGATTTGCCATGCGTTGTCTGGAAATCATCATGTTGCAGGTTACCACAATCGCGATGACAAACATCCCGGCTGGTGGGATAACATGGTTGGTCCTGGCAAACCAGTTGATACCAATCATTTTTTTGTCGTGGGACTGAACAATCTGGGTGGGTGCCATGGCAGCACCGGACCTTTAAGCATCAATCCCACTACCGGACAGGCTTATGGTGCTGAATTTCCAATAGTTACTGTAAAAGATTGGGTGAAAAGCCAAGCTATGCTGGCCGATCGGCTAGGTATCCAGCAATGGGCTGCTATCATGGGTGGCAGTCTAGGTGGAATGCAGGCACTACAATGGGCCATTGATCAACCAAAACGATTACGCCATGCGCTGATTATCGCTTCAGCACCCCGTTTATCTACCCAGAATATTGCTTTCAACGATGTCGCTCGACAAGCCATACTGACTGACCCCGACTTCTGTCAGGGTCACTACGTACAACAACAAAAAATTCCACGTCGTGGTTTGCGCATTGCACGAATGATGGGACACATCACTTACCTTGCTGAAGACGGTTTGGGCAAAAAATTTGGCCGGCAAATGCGTCAGCCAAATTATCAATATGATTACAATGTCGAATTTGAAGTAGAATCATACCTACGTTATCAGGGTGACAAATTCGCCGAAATGTTCGATGCCAATAGTTATTTACTAATGACAAAAGCTCTGGATTATTTCGATCCGGCAAAAGATTTTGATGGCAATTTGGTAGCCGCAGTCTCAACAATTCAAGCTAAAATATTTCTGGCCAGCTTCAGCAGTGACTGGCGTTTTTCACCCAGACGATCACAGGAATTGCTGGACGCATTGGTGGCAGCCAACAAACCTGTACAATATATCGCGCTTAACTCCGTTCACGGCCATGATGCTTTTTTAATGGAAGACAAGGATTATCAGGCCGCCATCCGCATTTACTTCAATAACATAGCTAGCGAACTTACATTATGAACACTTCTACTACGCCATTGCGTGGTGACTTACAACTAATTTTCGACTGGATAACTCCAAATAGCCGTGTTCTGGATTTAGGTTGCGGAGATGGAGAATTGCTGGCTGCACTGGTTAAACACAAAAATTGTCAGGGTTATGGACTGGAAATTGCCACAGACTACGTTCTGGCGGCCATGCAACGTGGTATCAATGTAATACAGGCTGATCTGGAAGCAGGACTGCAACACTTCAATGATAATAGCTTTGATATTATCGTTTTAAGCCAAACCATTCAATCCATGCAGAATACAGAAAAAATTTTACAGGAAATGAAACGTGTAGCACGTGAAGCCATCGTTACTTTTCCCAATTTTGGTTACTGGCGCAACCGTTTGCAAATTGCTTTACGTGGCCACATGCCCGTATCTGAACGCATGCCCTATCAATGGTATAACACACCCAATATACATTGGTGTACTTTACAGGATTTTGACAAGTTATGTGCCAAAAACCATTTAAATGTGCTGCAACGCGCCGTAATGAGTGGCAATAAACGTATCTCATTGTGGCCAAACCTATTAGGTAGTCTAGCTTTTTATCGCGTAGGTTAAAAATAAAAAGAAATAGTAGCTTCTGCTCTAAGCCTTAAAACAATTGCTAGGGTAACCATCATGTACGCTCTTATTTTCAACCCAGAAAACGTCACATCAACCAAAATTCAGCCCCCAGCACACTCATATTCATAACACCAATCTGGGTAAAACTATCATTTATCTCACAATCAGCAGCAATCCAAAAATCACCTTGCCGATAATAGTCTTTGCGGATGCGATTTAAGCGTATTTATGCGAAAATTAGTCATTTTCTTAAGTACTGAATCAACATGAAATTACATCAACAAGTTGCGGCTGAAGTAACAAAAGCTTTCAGCGCAACCGGACTTGCTGAACACCAGATCATTTTACAACCCGCCAAAAACCGTGATTTTGGTGATTATCAAATTAACGGCGTAATGGGTGCTGCCAAAAAAACAAAGCAGAATCCACGTGAACTGGCAAAAAAAGTTGCTGACTCTCTATCAGACAACCCGTTGATAGCCTCCGCCGAGGTTGCCGGTCCCGGCTTCATCAACTTACGATTACGCCCAGAAAAATTGGCTCAGTACATCCAATCAGCTTTACAAAACGAAAATCTGGGGATTGCCCAAAGCAGCACTCCACAAACAGTAGTAATCGATTATTCCTCGCCCAATCTAGCCAAAGAAATGCACGTCGGACACTTGCGATCAAGCATCATAGGCGATAGTCTCAACCGCATACTGTCCTTTCTTGGCCATAAAGTAATCCCGCAAAATCACGTTGGAGACTGGGGCACCCAGTTTGGCATGCTGGTAGCCTATCTGATAGAACAGCAGAAAAACGGCAATGCAGCACTAGAACTAGCTGATTTAGAACAATTCTACCGCAATGCCAAAGTTCGATTTGATGAAGACGAAAACTTTGCCAATACTGCGCGCGAGTATGTCGTAAAACTTCAGAGTGGCGACAAAGAAGTTTTAGCATTATGGCAGCAATTTGTACAAACATCACTGCAGCATGCACAGGCCATATATCAAAAACTAGGACTGAAACTGCAACCTGAAGATGTAACCGGAGAATCCTTTTACAACGATCAGTTGCAATCTACAGTCAACGAATTGCTGGATAAAGGTATCGCCGTAGACAGTGACGGCACCAAAGTTGTTTTTTTGGAAGAATTTAAAAACCAAGATGATGAACCAGCACCTTTTATTATCCAGAAAAAAGATGGCGGCTTTCTGTACGCTAGCACTGATTTAGCTTGCCTGCGCTATCGCATTAATACCTTGCATGGTGACCGATTAATGTATGTAGTTGATGCACGTCAGAGCCTGCATTTCGACGAACTATTTACCGTAGCACGTAAAGCCGGCTGGCTACCCGATAGCGTGCATGCAGAACATGTACCTTTCGGTACTATGATGGGTAAAGATGGTAAGCCGTTCAAAACCCGCAGTGGCGACACCGTAAAATTAATGGATTTAATTCACGAAGCTGTGAATCGCGCTTCCGCCTTAGTAGCTGCTAAAAATCCTAATCTGAGTGCTGACGAAATAGCTCATATCGGAAAGGTAGTTGGCATAGGTGCAGTAAAATACGCAGACTTAAGCAAAAACCGAACCAGTGATTATGTATTCGACTGGGACAGTATGCTGTCACTAGAAGGTAACACTGCCCCTTATTTACAGTATGCCTACACCCGTGTACAAAGCGTCTTCCGTAAAGCGGGCACATGGAATGAACAGTCACCGATTAGCCTCAAAGAACCATTAGAACTTCAGTTGGCTGTAGAACTACTCAAGTTTGAAGATATACTCGATAGCGTGGCAGAAACATCTTTTCCACATTATCTTGCTGCCTATCTGTACCAAATTGCCACCCTATTCAGCCGTTTCTATGAAGCCTGTCCTATTCTTAAAGCAGATGAATCCACGCGCAATAGCCGTTTACAGCTCACCAGCCTGACCGGTAAAACCTTACGACAAGGTCTGGCTTTACTGGGTATTGACACACTGGAAACCATGTAAACCTATTTTCATATGCAGAGAATACAGTACAGTCTGAAGCAAAGTAATTCAGACTGTACTGTATTGAACGACTACATAAATCATATTTGATTAATATCTGTATATGGTATGAAATTCTATTCAACCACAAGTTACTTAAATGAAATCAGTTTATTTCGTCTTTCTAGCAAGGTTTGTCTAGAATATTTTTATTGCCTTTAAACCGAATATTTATCTGTTTGTATATTCTTAATTTATTTTTCTTGGCACGTTTTTCAAACTATCTTATAATAATCGTCTGAATCAAGTTTTGATTTATGCGGATATGGCGAAATTGGTAGACGCACCAGATTTAGGTTCTGGCGCCGAAAGGTGTAAGAGTTCGAGTCTCTTTATCCGCACCACAGATTTAAAAAAAGGTATCTTTATTTAAGATACCTTTTTTTAATACCTCACATTTTCATCATAAATCATATCAACCAGTCTCTGAATCTAGTCCATAATATCTGGTTTTTTCTGAATGCAAACTAACTGAATTCTCTATATACCAATATTTTTATTAACTCTATAAATCTCCAAACAAAAAATTAAATGATCAATTGAAATTTGTTCTCCACCCAAAATTAAGAACAGTTTTCAAATTTTTTATTCTTCACTCGGAGGATATGATATACAGATGTGCTCAAAGCAATTACAAATTTGATCATGCACTGTTTTCAGCAAACCAAACTAAATTATGCAGGATACGTTGAATATTTACCGAATCTAAGTCAAATTGTTTTGCATATATATATTAAGCTGTCGGCACCACTCAGCAAGCTAATAACAAGGCAAATATGAATAAAACTAGAATGATATAAAAGATATGTTTGGTGGGTGATGACGGAGTCGAACCGCCGACATTCTGCTTGTAAGGCAGACGCTCTACCAACTGAGCTAATCACCCAAAAGAAAACAGCTAAATGGGTATANTGGCGCGGCGGACGGGGCTCGAACCCGCGACCCCCGGCGTGACAGGCCGGTACTCTAACCAACTGAGCTACCACCGCGCAAATTTTATGCTAATGCATAAAAT
>NZ_JAFNPG010000001.1:0-48953 GCF_026535815.1 Snodgrassella sp. B3088 | reverse complement strand
TGGTGGGTGATGACGGAGTCGAACCGCCGACATTCTGCTTGTAAGGCAGACGCTCTACCAACTGAGCTAATCACCCTGTGCTGTTGAGGCGCGTATTTAATCACAGTGCCAACACTTCAGCAAGCTATTTTTTAAATTAGCAATCACTTATTAGCTAGTTATATGTTTTTTATAGATATAATTATTAAAGTAGAAATATGACTTATACATTAAATCATTCTGTAACAATAAAATTATAATTCAATTTGAAGATAAAACCAATTTAAAACAACCTTACCACAGCCATACATGGCTCAAACCTCAAAACACACTAATCTATAAATTGTCTTTTTATCCATCATCCCACTACATTACAGCCATACCAGTTTTTTTGTTCAGGGGCTAACCAGGCTCAGCTGATCATCAATATCGAACTGCAAAATTAACAAAACAAAACATGTATAAATATGCAATAAGCAATAAAATTGCCAATATAGATAAAAAAGGATTTAATAATTCATTACTGAAATCGAGAATTAAACTAAAGTAAAAGCTAAATACAATCTTAAACTACACAATAAACATATTAATAAATATAAAATACGCAATAAAATTTTAATAAATATCGATTAATTTATCCTTTACATTAATTTATTGGCTCTATCTAAGCAAAGTTAATCTGTTTACTTCTAAAATAAATTAAAAGATTATTTTTATTCAGGTTAGCATCCATGAGCATAAAATTGCTTAAAAATTCTTTTGGAATATAAAACACAGGCAAACGTTTCAGCTACCAACCTACTGTCTAACGGACCACATACATACCTTCAAACTGAATGATTACTCATGTCTGGATAGTATCCAGCATAAATGTCGGGCTAAAAATTAGCCCTTCTAAATATTTTTTTATTACTTCTCTCTGTTCACCTTGCACAAGTTAATCAGCTGGCTAAAAACAGATCTCATCAAACGCAGGAAACTTATGAACCAGCAACCTGAAGCCATTCACAATCAGCAAACCAGAAAAGAGCAACTTTATCAAACTCTACGATGTACTATTCTGGGAATCTTGAGCTTACTGTCCTACTCCTCAGTCTCAGCCTCGGCCAATATCTTTGCCAATATCCCTTTACACTTACAAAGCAAATCGATTACCACCTCATCCTACAGCGTTAAACCCAATATCACATTCTACATCGACGATTCCGGCAGTATGTCTATGAACATTGTACCCATTACATACAAATGTCGTGTAAGTAAGTGGGTACCTAATCCAGATGGAAAAGGTGGCTACTGGCCACCTTTTGCTGGCTATGAATACGGTTTTAACGTGAAACCCAAAAATACCTCAGAAGTCCGCTATAGCTGCGACACCTATCGTCGTATCGATTCAGTAAAAGAAGTATTAACAGACATCATCAATAACTATCATGATGATATGTATTTTGCTTTTCGACCCATGTGCGGTACAGGTGACCAAAAAAAATTCAACAAATTTTATGACACTTCAGATCCCGACAATTACCAGAACATGCTGGACAATATTAAAAAACTTGAAACTCCGTGTGATACACCAACCACACGCCAGTTTCCTGTCATCGCCCGTAATCTAGTGATAAACAAACTTAAATACCGTTGTCAAAAATCCTATATCATTCTGTTGAGTGATGGCGAGGCAGACAATACCTACTCCGTATCCGACAAAAACTACAATAACAGCAAAGACTCACGCTACGATGCTTATTTCGACCGTGATTACAGCAGTGAAAATGAGCGCCTCAATTTTCTGGCACGCAATCACAACATCAACAAACCATTTCGTCTGAAATACTACACAGACAGGCTCAATAATTCTAACTTTGGCAACTATATCTACACCAAGGATTATTATAATTCCAGTGGTCGATCCATTAATGCATCACCAGTTAGAAGAAAAAACGATGAAGCAGGCCAACCATGGGATGAAGTTGACCCCAAAACCGGTAAACGCTTTGTTCAAACTGCGCAGACCTTTACCATTGGTGTAGGTTTAGGCCAGCGTAATACCAATGAAGCCAAAATAGCCATTCCTTATCTGGAAAACGGTGCCACACCTAGTGGTGAATTTAATGAAAAAAACAACCCCAAAGGGCGCTTTTTCAACGCCAATTCCCGTGATGAAATTATCAGTGCCTTTGACAAAATTTTTAAAACCATTAAAGGAGAAATGACCGCTTCTACCATTCAAACCACCACTACTGCCCCCACCATTGCCATATCTAACACCAGTATCGGTAATTTATCCATTACCGCCAAAGTAGAAACCGGAGCATGGAGCAGCCGCATCTGTATATCAGATCTCGATAAAAAAAATAACAACGATACTTGCCCTATGCAGCCATCCTTTGATAACCGGCAATTACTACTGAACGATGGCAAAAACACCTATCTCTTTGATGGCAATCTAAACAGTTTGAACAACAGCACATTTAAAATTAGCAATAATAATAAAAACCGTTTAGAATGGCGCGACGGTTTACTGGCTTGGTTAAACCGCTCTCTTACCGATTCAACACTCAAAAACAATGATTTTGTATTGGATTATCGCACCCGTCGTCCGTTGAAAGATTTTGGCAATACCCGAGATATCGGCGATATCATCGACAACCCAATTCTTACCGCCGGCAATATCGAAAACAATCGCCAGCAATACCTGATTACCTCAGCCAACGACGGCATGGTCTATGTATTTCGCTCAAGCAACAGTTCAAACCACCCGTATGATTTAAAATTCAACTACATGCCAATGGGCATCGAAAGACAAAGTAACAATGGTTCTGATTTGATCGCTCATTACTATAAAGATTTAACCAGTAAAAAATACGGTTCTAACGATTCCTACCCCCATCGCTACCTCCTCAACGGCGGTATGGTCGTACAACAGACTGATGGCAGCAACAATCGCCCACAACAAATTTTTATGGTTTCTACTTTAGGACAGGCTGGGCGCGGCGCCTTTGGTATCAACATCGGCGGGCATGATGTCATAACTGGCCGTCCTCTTGCTGCAGAAAATATGAATTCATCTAATTGGTATCAAGATGTATTTCTGTTTCAGACTCCTAGCGGAAAAGACAACCAATTCGGATATACCGTTGGCACACCTGCAATTGCCCGTGTACGCGTAAACAAGGCAGCCAACGCATCGGATACATCTATAACCGACCACATCCGTCAGGCAGCATTCATCAGCAATGGTTACAACTACTCCTCAACTCTGGCTCAGGATATAAGCGCCAAACCCTCCCCTGAATCGGCATTATATATTTACGATATTCTCGGAATCGATGTAGGCACCAAAGCTTACACGCGTACAGGCACAAAAAAAGGTGAACTGATTGCTAAACTGACTGCACCAAATAGTAAAGGCGGTCTATCCAGTCCCACCGTTATTGATATCGATGGTGATGGCATAGCCGACATTGTTTACGCTGGCGACTATGGAGGAAATCTCTATCGCTTTGATTTGCGTTCCCCTAATCCGGCCAACTGGAAAGTGCATAAAATTTTTACTGCTGATGCTCCTATTACTTCAGCACCAGGTGTAGTTTTGATACAGACACCCGGACAAAATCACAGTACCAGTCAAACCGCGATTATCACGTTTGGTACTGGAAGTGATATTTATCAATCAGACTTGAATAACAAACAGCAGCAATCAGTTTATGGAATCTACGACAATTTAAATCAGACACAAGTAGAAGAAATAAATAAAAATAATTTGTTAAAACAGGAATTTATTCAAAAAGAGCGTTATAGACTACTGAGTAATTACCCATTAAACCCAAAAGTTCACCGCGGCTGGTATTTCCAACTGCAAAACAACACTGGAGAACGTGTAGTCACGAAACCAGTGATAGTATCTTATGCCGGAGCTGTCCTTTCACGCACGTACAACGTGAAAAGAGAAAACAAACTTCCTGATCCATGTAAAGTAACTACCACAACACAGCGCACCTCAGTCATCACAGGCAAAATCCAGTATAATGTAAGAAATGGAGGTGCATTACAGATTTCAGATCCCAACTTTGTGTTTGATGAACATACACCAGCAGGCGCAAGTGTCAACAAAGAAGGACCTTTTGGTTTTATAGTATTAGGCTATAATGCTATTGATATAGGTGAGTCGACTACCCAAAAGCCACTAAGTGAAAAAACGCCTCTCCCAGATAGTTGCTCACGTGCAGCTGTAGTGGCCGCCACAACCGATGGAGAAAAATTAACAGTAAATGTTCCACGCTGTCCTATCAGCATTAAGCAACTTTCATGGCGTGAAATAAGAACCAGCTATCATTAATTAAAACCAAGTATGCTTTAACAGTTTATTCTTTTTAATAGGCAGATTATATTCAAATATAATCTGCTTTATTTTCTCATACTGTGTGAATTCGTCTGATTCTTTATTTTGACAAATTATTACATTGAGCAATAATCTTCATACATATTTTGGTAAATGTCGATAATATCAATTATTTAATTCTTTATTAAAACATACCATAAAATAATTGTTTGGCTGTTAGTTTCATTATTAGGATTCGAACAGACATGTAATTAATCTGATAACTTTTGTAAATAAGTTTTAATTCAAATCAATTGACTTAAACAGTTTTTATACCTATATTATCATATATTAGTTTTTATAAAATATACTTAATTTTGAAAAATATTTTTACATTTTAATTAGTTTAGAAGACAATATCTTCATAAAATTTAACCAGCTGCCCAAGTAACAAGGTAAGGTATGAATAAAGTAGCAATTTAGAATTGAAAACCGGCTTTTCTAAATCTAAAGCAATCATGATCTCAGCAATTATTGAAGATTTGAGTGCTAAGTGAATTTTTAGTTGAATGTATATTTACATAACAATGTTTTAAATTTATTTTATTACACATTTCTTTAAAAGTAATAATATGAAAATATATATGTTTAACTGTTGATTGTATGTAATTAATTTCAAATTTAATATTTGCAGTTATATTAATCGGAGAACAACCCTATGTATAATAAAATCACAAGGGAAGAAAATTCCAGTTGTGGCTTTGGTAAAAGAATTATATTCAAAGCTGTAGCTGGGGCTTTGAGTTTAATTATGCTGCAAACTCAGGCAGCATCTAATATCTTTGCTGATGTTCCTCTGCGTTTACAAAGCAAATCTACTACCACAACTGCTTATAACATAAAACCTAATATTACTTTGTATATCGATGATTCGGGTAGTATGGGCGATTCAATCGGTTATCAATGTCAGTATCGTACATACACTTGTCAAAGATTAAACCCAAACACCAAAAAATGTTCTAACTGGGGTCCGACCAGCGGATGGAGCGGAGAGAATAATATGGTTACGGGATTTCCAGATTTAGCTAGACTAGATGAGCAAATTGATGATCCCAGTTTACCTGTAAATGAACACAAATGGACTTTTTATGGTTACTGTAAAGCTATCGGTATCGATGGTGACAAGAAAACAACCAAAATGATGATGGTACAAAGAGTATTATCAGATATTGTTGACACCAATAAAAATGAATTTTATTTCAGTCTCCAACCAATGAATAACTGGGCTGATTTAGAAAAAAATCCTAATGGATCATATCCTGCATATATTACTCCAGACTACAACAAATTTTATGATACCTCTGAGCTTAAAGATTACCAGTTTATTAAAGATCATATAATTGGCAACAAAGCGCAATCTATTCGAGGATTAAGAGCATCGGGAGGCACACCCACAGCCCTAAGGTTGAACGCTGTTGTACGCAATACAGTGATGAACAAATTGAGATATCGTTGCCAGAAATCTTATTTAATCCTATTAACTGATGGTCTGGATGCCGGAACACTTCCAATAACAGATTCCACATATTATGCCGGACGACTCAACTACGGTTATGATGGTTATTTCGATGGAAGCAATATCAGACCAGATGGTACCCTAGTAAACATAAATAATCGGTTTAATTTGCTCAATTACTACACCAATACTTTGGCAAACAAAAATTTTGGTGATTACATTTATTCCAAAGATTTTGTTAACAACTATGGTGGTGGTTACCAAGTAAATACCAATAAGTTTACGGATAAAAGATCAGTTGATGAAGCTGGTCAACCATGGAATGGACCGGATCCACTGGGCGATAAACCTGGACACACAAAAAATTTTACTCAGACAGCACAAACATTCACTATAGGTGTGGGACTGGGAAGCAGAGCTTTGTCAACTGACCAATCAAGAGCAATAGCATATTTGTTAAATGGTGCTTCTCCAAAGCCTGACTATGACCCCAAAACTAACCCAAATGCTAGGTACTTTTTCAATGCAAATTCGCTGCAGGAAATTAATGATGCATTTAAGAAAATTTTTGAAGAAATAAAAGGGAAAACAACCACTACTACAGTTAATGTCACTACCACTGCACCCACAGTAGGTGTTTCTAGTACAACAACTAAAAACGCCATGATTACTGCCCGAGTAGAAACCGGTGGCTGGAGTAGTCAGATTTGTATTAATAAACTGGATGATACAGATATTGCATCTTGCAAAATTCAGCCTGGCTATGCTAATCGTAAATTGTTGCTGAATGATGGTACAAACACTTATCTGTACTCTGATTCATTGAAAGATTTAAATAATAATTATTTTTCAATTCCAGATAATGACAAAAATAAGTCAGAATGGTTGAATGGCTTGCTTACTTGGCTTAGCCGTTCAAAAGCTGACAACGAAATTAAAAAAGACGGATATGTTCTGAACTACCGTGAGCGTAAGCAAAAAGAAAATTATGGAGACACCCGCAATATAGGCGATATTGATGATAATCCCATTCTTACTATTGGTGAGAATCAAAATAACGGATATCAGAAGTATATGATAACTTCTGCCAACGATGGTATGGTATATGTTTTCCAATCTACTAATAATGAAACTCAGCCTTATGATTTGAAATTTAATTTCATGCCTATGGCTATTGAGCGACAAAGTAATGATGGTAGTGATATTGTTGCACACTACTACAAAGATTTAACTGATAATAATTATGGTAGAGATAGTGAACATCCACATCGATTTTTATTAAATGGTGGTTTTTCTGTTTATGAAACTGAAAATAGAGGCGATGCACCTGAACTGATATTTATGGTTTCTAATATGGGTCAGGCCGGACGCGGAGCATTTGCTATTAATATCGGCGGAAAAGATTTGATTTCTGGAAAGCCAATAGGCGCTGACAATATGGGAAGCTCCGACTGGTATAAAAATGTATTTCTTTTCCAGACGCCCAGCGGAGAAAATAATAAATTTGGCTATACAATTGGTACCCCTAGTGTAGCCCGTGTTCGGGTCAATACCGATAAAGATGCCTCAGCTGTTTCAGTTAAGGATCATATCCGGGAAGCTGCGTTCCTTAATAATGGATATAATTACTCTGAAGACTACCGTAACTTGCCAACTCAACAATCTGAAGAGTCAGCATTGTATATTTATGATGTACTGGGTATAGATGTCGGTACTGCTGGTTATGTCAGAACTGGAATGCATGCCGGACAACAAATAGCCAAGATAGTTGCGCCAGGCGGATCGGGAGGGTTATCCAGTCCGGTTGCTTATGATATTGATGGTGATGGCGTTGCTGATCTTGTTTATGCCGGTGATTATGCAGGTAATTTGTTCCGTTTTGATTTGCGTAGCCCAAATCCAGCTAATTGGAAAGCGACTAAAATCTTTTCAGCGGGTGCTCCTATTACTACTGCACCAGCTATTTATGAAGCCCAACAAGACCCTAATAATTCTTCATCGGATCAGAAAACGAATCGTAAAGTGGTTATTGTATTCGGTACAGGTAGTGATATTTATCAGTCTGATTTGGAAAATAAGGACCAACAAACCATCTATGGTATTTACGATGATCTGACACCAAATGTTGACCCACTGGTTAGTAAAAATTCTTTACTGCAACAAGTTATGACCTATAACGGTGGAACAGGTGTGTTAAGTAATAATCCTTTTTCAGCTGACAAATACAGAGGCTGGTATTTTAATCTGAATACTGATGGTGAACGTGTGGTAACACCTGTAGAACAGCTTTTATATTCTGGAATGGTGCTTACCCGTTCTTATTCAGTTTCTTCTGATAATAAGCTTCGTGATCCTTGTCAGCCGGTAACCACAAATGAAAAAACCAATGTTTACACAAGAAAAACGCAATTCAATGCTCTAACAGGTGGTGCATTGCTTGAATCGGATCCGCATATCATCTTTGATCCAAACACTCCTTTAGCAAGCAGTGTCGGCATTGATAGTCTAGTAGGTATGAAAATTAGTGGCGGAAGTAATAAGAATGTTCTCAGCGTTTCTGGTAAACAAACTTCATTAAATAAACAAAAGGAAAATCAGACAAGCTGTTTACGAACCGCTCCTCAGATAGCTATGACTGATGGATCCAAACCAGTGATAAATGGTATTCAAATGTGTCCTATCAGTATTAAACGATTGTCATGGAGAGAAGTGAAAACAAGTTATCTTGATTAAATTAATTAAATAGCTAGTCTTGATAACTTTAATCTGCACTTACTACTTGAGTAATAGCTTAGGTAGTAAGTGCTTTTTTTTATTTAAAATATGAAAAATAATTTTTTTATTGGCTTGAAAAGAAGTTTAGATTAGCGTGCGTTTAAAACTAATATAAAAAGCATATTTTTTAAATTTTAAAACAAGTATTTATTCAGATAATAATCTAATTAGTTTGCGAAATGGCCAAGTTTTTCCATTTTGGTGTGCAAATAATGCTGATTTTCTGGATTCTGTCCTACATGTAAGGGTACGCGCTTGACTACGTTGATGCCCGATGCTTTAAGGGTATCTACTTTATGAGGGTTATTGGTCATCAGCTGTACTGAACTGATGCTAAGATAATCGAGAATATATTTGGCCAGACTGAAATCACGTGCATCTATAGGCAGTCCTAAGGCCAGATTGGCTTCTACGGTATCCATACCTTCATCCTGAAGCTTGTAAGCTCGAATCTTATTGAGTAAGCCTATGCCCCTGCCTTCTTGCCGCAAATAGACAATTACACCACGCCCTGCCTTCTGTACGGCCTTCATGGCTGCTTCTAGCTGTGGCCCGCAATCGCAGCGTCTAGAAAAAAGAGCATCACCGGTCAGGCATTCTGAATGGATGCGGCCAAGAACTGGTTCGCCACTGCTTACATTACCTACTGTAAGTGCAATGTGTTCCTGTTTATTGCGTACATCTTCAAAACCGTACATTGTGAATTCACCCCACTGGGTAGGCAAACGGCATGCGGAAATGAATCTTACGGGGCTGTTATCTTTTATCTGATTTTGTTGTGTTGCTTTCATGTTTTTATCTCTTGATGGAAGTCTCGATGGCCTGATGCAGGTTTTGCAATAATGGAGGAATGACAATGGCTAATGCTGTACAATCTATCAGTTCGGCTTCGGTAATAGCATTGGGCTGTATGTGTGCTGCATATAGTACGCCCAGTACTTGCCCCTGTGAATTGGTAATTGGAATAGCCAGCTGGGAATGAGCAGCCTGCTCGCCAGTTAAGCTGCCATCGCTCAGCCAATGCTGGACATTATTCACCTGATTCAGCCAGCCGGTAGTGGCGGTACGTGCAAATAAATACTGCTGCACCTGTTGCTGGCCGCAAACGATTTGTGCTGGCAGGCTGCTACCACGGGAAAGCAGTCGATACAATTGTCCTGCTATTTCATCCAGCTCATATAAGTATAATGCAAAGATTTCATTATGATGACGGCTGGCTATTGAATCTAAAGCCAAATACATCTGGCGCAAGGTATATGTGCTGTTGTTATTGGTAGTAAAAAGTTCTGTAGGCTGAAGCTGATGCAATGATGCGGTGTTCACTCCTAGTTTTTCTGCAAGACTAAAACCATTTTCCTGATACCAAATTACTGACATATCTATTTCGGCCTGTGCGAGTGTTAAAACCGATTGGGCAGCCAGCATGGCCATCTGCATTTGGTCTGCCGATAATTTTAATCCTTGAGTTTGCAGGTAATCATGCACCTGAGCACAAGCCATACGTTTCCTTGGAGATTTCTTTACAAACAAATATTGTAACCGAAAATGATGCTGATTCTTGCAAATATGCTTCAAGCGTCTTTAAAAACTTATTTATTCATTATTAAATTATTTATAAGTTAATGTGATGACAGATATTAATGGTTATTTATCAGTTATTTTCATGAGTGTTGTGATGGTCTAGGTCTGATTGGTTTCAATGATTCTGTGGGGATATTAGGTGACTGTTTCTTTGTATCTGGGTGAAGGATAAATATGGGCCGTTAATTTAATTGTAACAAGTTAAAATAATGTTAAGTACTTGTATTATATTAAATTACATCGAATAATATCTTCACCGTAGTTTCACGGTTACTATTGTGAATAGGAGTAGTATATGAGTAATCTTAAACCTGGCGATAATTCTGGTACCAACGGTGGTATTTATCAAGAAGTTGATCAGCACGGTCATCCTCTGGAGAATTTTGCAACAATTAAGGATCATGAAAAAGCACCGCCTACTCAGCACGCAGGTAATTGCTGGAAACTGAAAAGCAGAACACCAGACAGTAAGCATTAGTTTTACTTAGACAGCTATCTGGCTGTGGTTTTTGATGGGTTTATAAATATAATCTGTGGCAGTCAGATAGCTCAAAAGATTAAAACATTGAAAAATAATATCTTTTTTTGTTTTTATTTTTTTGTTATTGAAACTGTACTGTGATGGATACGTGAATTAAGAATATGAAACTCTGCTTTTCTGACTAAATCAACTTTTACATGGATATTACTATATAATGATTTAAATCTAGTATCCCATTTTTTGTCTACTATTTAGATTTCTTCTCCAGTTTCTTCCTTATTTCTTGCTTAGAATATAGCTATTTGTTATCTCTGCGTTCTCAAATGCTGTCTCCAATATTTGTTTATTTTTTTCGTTAATATTCTGATTTTTCAAATCTATTTTCATAATACTCTTTTGCATTTTCAGCAGATATTAGGTATTTGCCATATAATTTTCTTTACTTTACTTCAAAGTCGATATTTAATACCGTTATTTACTATCAATAACAGAACTAGCTTTGATAAACGTAGAGAGAAATCACCATGAAAAAAATTACTGCATTGTCTGGGATTATTGCAATGGTTTCTATGCCGCTAATAGCTGCCGGTCAAGGAGGATTTACTGGTCCTTCTGTGTCCACGCAAAAGAGTGGATATAAAGACCCTAATGCCCCTGTAACCACTGTTATTCATGCCAAATCTTTGCCTGACGACAGTCGTGTAATTTTGCGTGGCAAAATAACCGAACGTGTTTCGGATGATATGTATAAGTTTAAGGATGCTACTGGGGTAATAGATGTGGATATCGACCAAAAGCGTTGGAACGGACTAAGCGTCGATCCACAGGATACCGTGGAAATTCAGGGAGAGGTAGATAAGGACTGGAATTCAGTAGAAATCGACGTGAAACATCTTCGTAAGATTGTGCCATAAATCTAGCGATAAACAGCGCCTAAATGTTCAGGAGACGCTATCTTTGTTTTGTCTGAGTATGCGTTGATTTTGTTAGCCTGACTATGTCTGGCATGGCTTGTAGAAATATGTGACTAAATAATTTAATAAAAATATTATGCTGTATGATTAATACTAATTAAAGTATAAGTATATCGGCTTTATGCCACAGCTTGAGGAAATGAGTGTGAAAAGGTCGCTACCCAGTTGCTGCTTTGTTGGTAAATATGTTTTGCCAGTTTGAATATATTGATTAAATATAATTTATAAATATCAGGTTTGTTTATGTCTTTTCTGCAAATACTGTCTTTGGTATTGCTGGTATTGATACTGGTGTTATCTATCTGGCGACATGTAAATATTGGTTTATTAGGATTTTGTGCAGCTGCCGTAATGCTGGTGGCTTCACAGACTTATCCTGATAGTGGTATGGCCTCTCAAACTCAGGCTTTAACTGCTAAAACGGTATTGGCTCATTTCCCAGGATCTATTGTGACGTTGTTGATCGGGGTGTCTTTACTGTTTGCTCATTTTGAACGCAGTGGCAGTCTCAGCTGGATTACCGATAAGGTCTATAAAACAATTGGTAATCATGCGATGCTGATTCCTTGGGTGGGTTATGTGTTTGGTCTGTTTATCTCAACGGCCGGTGCATTTTCTACGGCTACCATTACTTTACTGGTGCCGATTACGGCTGCTTTGGGCAGACGTTTGCCAAAAATATTTTTTATTTGTGAGGTGGCGGCTGTTGTAGGGGCGAATACTGGGGCATTATCACCTATTAATCCTGTAGGGATGGTGATTAAAGATGCTGCCAGCCATGCGAATGTGAGTTTCAACGGCTGGCAGCTCTGGTTGTTGGGAACGATTGTAAGTGCTGTAACAGTATTGATCTTGCAATTTATTTTTAGCCCTAAAAGAATGACAGATAGCCCAAAAGGCCAAAAACCCGGGCGTGGGCTAGCCCTGTTGAAACCGATAGCGTTGGATAACAGTGAGAAGAAACAATTGTGCCCTTCTTACGCTGTGTGCTCCACTCTGGCTGTATTGCTGTTTATTGTGCTGGTGGTGTTTGCCGATGCTGATGTCGGCCTAACTTCGATTTCGCTGGCTGTAGCTATGATGCTTTTGTTTCCGCAGCAAAGTAAGGATTTTTCTAAAAAAATTCCTTGGAATGCGGTGATTGTGATTAGCGGACTGCTGGTGTTTATTGGGACAATGATGTCAGTACATACGATGCAGGCTGTGGAAGAAAGCTTGCTAAGTATGACAAGCAATCAGATTATTCTGCTATTTATCATTGCTTATCTCACGACCTGCCTGAGTAATGTGGAATCATCTACTATAGGGGTAATTAGTTTGATGACGCCGATGATTTTCACCATTTTCGGTGGTTCTGAACATTTACCATTGATTTTGGCTGCCTGTACGGCACCAGCTCTGCTGAGTGTGATTAACCCGATTCATATTGCCGGAACGTTAATCGTCAGCTACACCGATGAGCAGCAACAGGATGCGATGTTTAGGCGTCTGCTGACTATCGCTTTTTTTACAATACCGATTATTCCGGGTGCCACAATGATTTTACCGGCTATTTTATTCTGAATGTTACCGGCAGTCTGATGTTTTACGGGTGATGGATTGGATTTGTGCATAGAAAATATTCTGTGATTATGCAGCAGGTGCTTAGTTATTGCTTATTCATCTGATAATTCATTTATTTTCTGATTCAAGCTAACAAACTTTACTCTTTAATTTAATTCAAAGAATTAGTGATTAGGTTAATTTTTGTTTGTTAATTTTACCCAGATACTTTATAACGTAAACACATTTATCTGAATATTTTGCTGTAAGAAACATACTGAAAGCTGAATAAATTTAAATTTTGTTTGATTAGTGTGAATTTCAACGCAACTTTTCTTTTCAGAATGAAAACAAATCAGGACTACTTATGAACTTACCACAGATATTATCGCTCGTATTACTGGTTGTGATTTTAATTCTGGCTGTCTGGCGACATGTCAATATTGGTTTGCTGGGGTTCAGTGCAGCAGCTGTAATGGTGATGGTCTCTGCTTTAGGTGCAGATGGTTCCGCTGCTGAGACAGTGCTAAGCAGTAAGGCAGTGCTAAATCATTTCCCCGGTGCCATAGTGACGCTGCTCATTGGTGTATCTTTGTTGTTTGCCCATTTAGAAAAAAGCGGTGGGCTGAGTTGGTTTACCGATAAGGTATACTCAAAAATGGGACATCGAACCCATTTGGTACCATGGATAGGCTATTTTATCGGTTTTGCCATTTCTACAGCCGGCGCGTTTTCTACTGCTTCGATTACTTTGCTGGTTCCTGTAATAGCAGCTCTGGGCAGAAAACATCCCCGATTATTTTTTATCTGTGAAATGGCTGCAATTATCGGGGCGAATACTGGAGCTCTGTCTCCTATTAATCCCACTGGACAGGTTATTCTTGAGGCAGCAAAAAAAGCTCAAGTCATCTATAGCCCATGGCTAGTATGGTTTCTGGGGATGGTGCTCAGTTTTGTGCTGGTTATCGCTTTACAGATAGTTTTCCAAGATAAACGGGTAGTTGATGTATCCGAAGTGAACAAGGGCAAAAAGGGTTATCTGTTACTTAAACCTGTGACTCAGGAAAGTTGTGATAATCATCAATTGCAGCCTTTTTATGCACTTTGTTCGACAATTGCGGTGCTGATTTTTCTGTTTCTGGTGATTTTTGCTAAGGCTAATGTTGGTTTAACTGCATTAACGTTAGCTGTGGTGATGATGCTGTTTTTCCCTAAAAACAGTAAGGATTTTGTGAAAAAGATTCCTTGGAATGCGGTAGTAGTAATCAGCGGGCTTTTGGTTTTTATCGGTACGATGATGCAGATTGATACCATGAAAGCTGTAGAACAGGGACTATTGAGTATGACCAGCAGTAAAATTGCGCTATTGTTTATGCTGGCCTATCTGACCACCTTCCTCAGTAATGTTGAATCGTCTACTCTTGGTGTAATCAGTCTGATGATTCCGATGGTATTCACGATTTTCGGAGACTCACCACAAATTTCCCTGATTCTAGCAGCTTGTGCGGCTCCGGCTATGCTGAGTGTGGTTAATCCGATTCATATTGCAGGCACACTTGTTGTGAGTGTTACGGATGAAAAACAGCAGGAAACGATGTTTAAACGCTTACTGATTATCGCTTTTGCTACAGTACCGTTTTTCCCTGGTCTGGCTATGATTGTGCCGGCCATCATGATGTAAACTGATAATGAAATACACACATTTGCCGATGAATAAGCGCTGTTGGTGATACGGCTGGTAATTTCTGTTTTCTCTCTGTAGTTTTGCTGCTTAAGACAGGTGGACAGTTTGAGGGAATGCAAAAAGCGGTTAACAATTGGGCAGGAGTACGGCACAATTGACTTCTGTTTTCGACTGATATTTTCATATGCAGATTTATTTGGTTGGTGGTGCGGTAAGAGATAAATATTTGCAGCGTCCTGTGTCTGACCGCGACTGGGTAGTAGTGGGTGCCACGGCAGTAGAAATGTCTGAGGCTGGCTATCAGCCAGTGGGCAAAGATTTTCCGGTGTTTCTACATCCGCAAACACACGAAGAATATGCGCTGGCGCGTACAGAACGCAAAGTCGCCGCAGGCTACAGTGGATTTACTTTCCATGCAGCAGCAGATGTGACGCTGGAGCAGGATTTAAAACGGCGTGATTTAACCATCAATGCAATGGCAGAGGATTCTGAAGGCCATCTGATTGACCCTTATCATGGTCTGGAAGACTTACGTCGTGGAATTTTGCGCCATGTTAGCCCTGCTTTTGCTGAAGACCCAGTGCGCATTCTGCGCATTGCCCGCTTTGCGGCTCGTTATGGCTTTCAGGTAGCAGATGAAACCATGGGGTTGATGCGACAAATGGTGGACAACGGGGAAGTCAACGCACTGGTCGCAGAAAGAGTATGGCAGGAACTGGCTAAGGGATTGATGGAAAACCAGCCGCGTCTGATGATTGAAGTTTTGCGTGCCTGCGGTGCCCTGAAAATTATTCTGCCAGAAGTAGATGCTTTGTTTGGGGTACCACAACGAGCTGTGCATCATCCAGAAATAGATGCGGGTGAGCACACGCTACTAAGCCTTCAGTATGCTGCGGAACACGATTATTCATTACCCGAACGTTATGCAGCCCTCACCCATGATTTAGGTAAAGCGTTAACTCCTAAGGATAAGCTACCTGGTCATCCTGGACACGATTATGCTGGAATCAAGCTAGTGGAAGCTGTTAATCAGCGCTGGCAGGTTCCCAAAGCCTGTGCCCAGTTAGCTTTACTGATATGCAGCTATCACATCAGGCTGCACAGTGTGGGACAGTTGAAACCCAAAACTGTTTTGGAGATTCTCAAGCAAACTGATGCGTTACGGCGTCCACAACGCTTTGCTCAAATTCTGCGAGTCTGTGTGGCCGATGTCCGTGGTCGGCTGGGTTTTGGGCAACAACCTTATCCGCAGCAGCAACACTGGCTGGCATTACAGTCGGCAGCCATGGCAGTTGATGCTGCGGCCATTGCACGAGCTTCTGATAATCCGCAACATATTGCGCATGCTATAGAACGAGCGCGGCTACATCAAATCAGCCCATTGCAGAATGCTTATCGTCAATCACAATCTAATGGCTATTAATTATGGTAGTTGCAACGTTGGTTACTTCTCTGGCCGATAAATTAAAACTGCATAAACAGCAGGCTGCCGAAACTTACCGGCGACGGAAGCATCCCTTTGTTTACTTCCGCCAGCACACGCAAATTATTTCTGAAATACTGACTACTTTGTGGCAGCACTTTTTTGCCGAGCAGGAATTATGTTTACTGGCAATAGGTGGTTTCGGCCGTGGTGAGATGTATCCATATTCAGACGTGGATATGGCTATTGTTAGCAGAGAGCCAGTCAGTGATATGTTGCAACATCAGATCGCTGCATTTATTCAGATTTTGTGGGACATTCATCTGCAACCTGCTGCCAAAGTAGGTACGATTGATGAATTATGCGAAAGCGCACGGCAGGATTTAACCGGCGATTCCGCATTGCTAGAAAGCCATTATTTGTGTGGCAGCCGGCAGCTGGCGACAGAGTTAATCCATCAACTGGATTTACAGCGTGATGTCGCTGCATTTACAGAAGGTAAAATACTGGAGCAGAGCCAACGTTATACAAAAGCTTCTGGTGAAGCCAGCTTGTTAGAAGCTAATGTAAAAACGACTCAGGGTGGTTTACGTGATATTCATACTTTATTGTGGCTGGCAAAAGTACAGGGACTACCGCCCCAGATTCATGATTTGATGCGTAATGCCATTCTAAACCGCACCGAGGCAAGATTGCTACTCAGCTGCCAGAAGCAGCTTGCCAGAATCCGCATTGAGCTGCATTTGACCGCAAAACGAGCTGAAGACCGGCTGATTTTCGACCTTCAGACACAGGTGGCAGAAAATCTGGGATATGTGGATGATACAAATTCACGTGCCAGTGAAAAGCTGATGCATGATTTTTACCGCGCCATTAAAGGTGTAAAACAACTCAGTGGCATTCTGGTGCCGATGCTGCGAGACCGCGTCTATGCCACGTTGCCTCGCGTAGTTGTGGAGCTGGATGAACATTATTATCAAGTTGGCAATATGCTGGCGGTACACAACCTTGAGCTTTTTCGGCATAAGCCGGAGCATATTTTTATCAGTCTGCGGATTGCACAGGAACACAGCGATATTATTGGTCTGGCACCAAAAACCCTGCGAGCATGGTGGGCTGCAGCTCATCAGCAAGTGAATGAAGCGTTTTATCAGAATCCAATCAATCGCGAATGCTTTGCTGGCTTCTTCCGGCATGGCAATGGTCTGACGCACTTACTTAGATTTATCAATCTGTATGGTGTGCTAGGCAAGTATCTGCCGGCGTGGGAAAAAATTGTGGGTTTACTGCAACACGACCTGTTTCATATCTATCCGGTAGACGACCATATTTTAATGGTGGTGCGTAATATGCGCCGTTTGGCTATGGAACGACACAGCCATGAACAGCCATTTGCTTCTACTTTGATGCATGCTTTTGAACGCAAGCACATTTTATATATGGCGGCATTGTTTCATGATATAGCTAAAGGACGTGGCGGCGATCACGCCGTGAAAGGCGTAGCTGATGCACGTTCCTTTGCAAAAGATCATTTTCTGGATGCAGAGGAAAGTGATTTGCTTGCATGGTTGGTGGAACAGCACCTGTTGATGTCGATGACTGCGCAAAAAGAAGATATTCAAGACCCTGAAGTAGTAGCTCGATTTAGTAATCAAGTTAAAACAATTGAACGGTTGACCGCATTGTATTTGCTTACGGTTGCAGATATTCGCGGTACTAATCCAAAAATCTGGAATTCATGGAAAGCCAGCCTACTGGAAAGTTTATATAAAGCCGCACTGCATTACCTAAACGGTAGACAGAGTAACCGGCAGACAGCCATTCTTGACCGGCGTCAGCAGGCGATGCATGAATTAAGTCAGTATCAAATCAGCGAGTCACAGCAGCGTGAACTGTGGCATATTCTCGGGCAGGCGTATTTTGCACGCCATGAATGGCAGGATATTTTGTGGCATTTGTCCAAAATCATCAATTATGAGCAGCAGCCACAGGCACATAGTCAGTGGCTTCCGGATACAAATACATTAAAAGTGATGGTTTATATGCCAAACCGGCCAAAACTCTTTACAGAGCTGGCTTCAGTGTTTAGTGAGGCAGGAATGAATATCCTGACTGCGCGTGCTTATATTACCGACCACAACTTTATTCTGGATACTTTTATTCTACAATTTCCATCTGGCCTCAGCACTGCTGATTACCTCAGTATTCAGAATAAAACTGAGCTGGCACTAAACCAGTTTGTGAATGGCAATCTGTCGATGAGTGCTGCCACTCCGGCTAGTCTGAGCCGGCGCAGCAGGCATATGCCGATAGCGCCCCGCATTACCATCGATGAGGAAGATAACCCTGGCTGGTATAATTTACACGTCATTACGGCTAATCGACGCTTTTTATTGGCCAATATTGCCGCAGTGTTATCAGAGCTGAATATCAGCATCCGATTTGCCAAAATCACCACATTGGACGAACGTGTAGAAGACAGCTTTCTGGTGTATGCGCCCCATCTAGCAGATACCCAGCAGCAATTACAGTTAAAAAATGCACTGCTAGACCAGCTCCTGTGCTGAGCAAGACAATGTAGTAACGGCCTAAAAACTACAGGTAAACAATACATATAGTGAAGAGATAATGAACACATTCAGGACTGACAGGGAATTATTACGCCAATGGCAGCGGCTGGCACGCAGTCAGTTTCCTGCTATATGCCAACCTCGTCCTGCAGAAAGCCATAAAGGTACCTTTGGTACACTGGGTATTATTGGTGGCGCTGAAGGCATGGCTGGATCGGTTTCTTTGTCGGCTGTAGCAGCTTTGCATTGTGGATGCGGTAAAGTCTGGCTTGGCTTTAACCAGCCTTTTTTACCCTTACCGGTACTGGCACAACAGCCGGAAATTATGCTAGCTACTGCTGAGCAACTGCTGCAACGCTCAGACATTAGTGCATGGGTAATCGGTTGTGGTTTGGGCACACAAGAATCGGCTGTATCAGTACTGACAGCATGCCTGCAACAACACAATATAGTTACGTTGTTGGATGCAGATGCGCTTAATCTGCTGGCACAGCAGCCAGATATCCTGACCGGTAGAAAGAATAAACACAATATTATACTGACACCTCATCCCGGAGAAGCCTCTCGCTTGCTGCAATGCAGCATCAGTGAAATACAAGGAAACCGCAACCAAGCAGTATGCCGATTGGCAGCAAAATATAATGCATGGGTTGTTTTGAAAGGACATCATAGCCTGATCGCTTCACCTAACGGGCAAGTTTGGCAGAATAACAGTGGCAATCCCGGGCTAGCTACGGCTGGCAGTGGAGATGTGCTCGCCGGAATTATCGGAAGTCTATTGGCGCAACAAATACCATTGGAGCAAGCCGTTTATGCTGGTGTGTGGTTACATGGTACAGCTGCCGATATCCTTGCTGCCAATGAAATTGGCCCTATTGGTTTATGTGCCGGTGAAATTGCCCCAGCTGTACGCTGGCTGAGAAACCGCCTGAGTGAAACTAATTGAATAGTAAACAAGCCGGATATTTGGATAAGTAACCGGCTTTGACTTTCCTTCTAAAGGTTTATTGTACGAAAGGGCTATTATTGCTTATCTGCCAGTGCCCAGTTCACGGCCGCAGTAGCGTGGATGGCAGTTGTATCAAAAACAGGCACCGGACTATCTGCTTCAGATACCAGCAACATGATTTCAGTACAACCAAGAATTATGGCCTCTGCTCCCGCATCTACCAAATGTTGAATAATCTGCCGATACTGCTGGCGCGACTCTTCACGAATAATGCCGGACACCAGTTCGTTATATATGATTTTATGCACTGTTTGGCAATCATGATCATTTGGAATCAGTACCTGCAAACCATATTTATCGGTGAGCCGTCCTTTGTAGAAGTCCTGCTTCATGGTAAATTCCGTACCCAGCAACCCGACTTTGCGAAGTTTTTGGCGGCAAATTTGTTCGGCAGTAGCATCGGCTATGTGTAGCAATGGAATGCAAACACTGTTTTGCACTTGCTCCGCCATACGATGCATGGTGTTGGTGCAAATAACGATACATTCTGCACCGCCCTGCTGCAACTGACGCGCGGCATGGCACATTTTTTCAGCCAACTTATCCCACTGACCCTGATGCTGTAACGCTTCTATTTCTGCGAAATCAACAGACAACATAATGCTTTGAGCTGAATGGGTACTGCCTAGTCGATCACGTACCTGCTCATTTATCATGCGGTAATATTCCGCAGAACTTTCCCAGCTCATGCCGCCAATTAAACCGATGATTTTCATTATTAACCCCCTTGAAATACATCTAAAAAATTATTTATTTTAATAATTTGAGAATTTGTTCAGGCTTCTCAATCACATAATCAGCTGGCCAACTCGCTGTATCGTCTGTGGCACTGATGTAACCCCAGTTTGCCAATACGGTAATCATACCGGCTTGACGTCCTGCTTGCATATCACGTTCAGCATCACCAACATACATACAATTTTCCGGTGCCACACCGATTTGTCTGCAGGCGTAAAACATCGGTATGGTGCTGGGCTTGGGAGCGCTGGTGGTATCACCACTTACAACTACAGATGGTTTAACACTATATTCTAATTTTGGAAGCAGGCGGTCAGTAAACACATGTGGTTTGTTGGTAATAATGCCCCAGACAATATTTTGCTCAGCTAACTTGAGCAAAAGCTCATTGACACCTCCAAACAATACAGTTTCATCAGTAAAGTGCAGCTCGTATTCGGCCAGAAAATCACGCCGCAAAGTGGCAAATTCAGGATGATCCGGTTGCCATCCAGTTCCTAGCGTGATCAGGCCGGAAGCACCATGGCTGGCTACCGGTCGAATTTCGGTCATGCTTTTTTGCGGCAGATGCTGCTTTTCCAAAACTCGGTTGAGAGTGGTACCCAAATCTGGGGCAGTATCTGCAAGTGTGCCATCTAAATCAAATAATACCGCTTTAATCATGATTTCGTTTCCATCCATGAGCTGCATGTATTGTATTAATGTGCATGTTGATGAGCAACAGAAGGCATGCAGCATAACAAATTGTCACTGTGCGTATGGGCATTGCTTTCCGTCTGTACTGTTACATGATGGATATCATGTTTGAGCAGAACAGAGGCAAGCTCATTCACTAGTTTCTCTGCTTCGGCAACGGTAATGGTACCATCCACAACGATATGACAAGACAATGCGTTCATATTACTGGTAATTGTCCATGCATGTAAATCATGCACGGCCTTGATTCCTGGCATGGCCAATATCACATTGCCTAGCTGCTCAAGTTCGATGTCGTCTGGGGTTCCTTCCATTAGAATACGCAATGTTGTTTTCAGAATACCGATACCACTGTAAGCAATCAAACAGGCCACTACTACACTGGCCAACGGGTCTGCCCAACGCCAGCCGAACAGCATCATGAGTATGGCCGCAACGATCGCCCCTACAGATCCGAGTAAATCACCCAGCACATGTAAAAAAGCACCGCGCATATTTACATTATGCTCGGTCTCAGTACTTCGATGCATATACCACGCGATAGCGATATTCACCAGCAAACCCAAGACACTGATAATCAGCATGCCACGAGTAGCAATGGCTGGTGGATTAACGAAACGGCCAATGGCTTCATAGACAATCAATACTGCAATCACCATCAGTGCGATGCCGTTAACGGCTGCGGCAATAATCTCAAAACGCTTATAACCGAATGTCTGCCGCTGATTAACCGGCCGTTCACTCAGATGAAATGCTATTAGAGACAATGCCAGTGCTAGCGCATCGGAAAACATATGGCCGGCATCGGAAAGCAGCGCTAGACTATTGGTTAACCAGCCACCGATGATTTCCACCAGCATATAAGCCCCGATAACCAACAATGAAACACGCAGCACCTGCTTATCCGCGGCGTGTGCTCCAAGATGATGGTGATGCCCGCTTTCATGAGTGTGCTCATGAGTACGATTGTGTTGGTGCATAGTAAGCCTTATCTAAAATAGCCTGAGAATGCTTCAGGCTAAACCCTGACGTAAGGTAAAAGTCAATTACTGATATCAGCCGAGCTGAGGACAAATGATGGCATAATGCATTAAAGATACAGAAATTTATTGCCACAGATTAGCTGAGCTTTTGGATAATAGCAAAAAAAAAATAAACCTACTGCTATTTCAATTCACTTAATATAAAAAGCTTTCACTGAGACTGGTCAAACAACAATAGATAGTGCGGTTATGTTGATATATGATAACTATAGTTATATTCTAAAATAAAATTTTTTTGGATAACAAAATTTTATATTTGAATTTCGTTACAATATTTCACACTTACAGGTAAAATAGTCACTTTCTAATTTGATGCAATTTTGCCCCACCATGGCTCTATCAATATAGAAATTTACAGCCAATCTAGATTAACCGAAAAGAATGTTATTCAGCAGCCTCAGAACGAAACAAACACAGTATTCCGAACCAGAACGGTGAATAATTTTTATTCAGAAATCAATTAAGCCACTACAGTAGAATCTTTGTTTGCAACTTCGAGTGATATACAGCCTAAATCTCTGTGTCCTGCCGATAGGCATAAACATGAATTAACTGATTTTAAACAGAAACTTTTCTGCTTATATGTTTGGCATGGTTAAACAATCTCTTTTTTATTTTTGCTTATTGGCTTCATGTTTAGCTTTATATCCATCGAATTTAGTCTGTGTTTCATTGTTTTTTTCTGCCTATATTGGCTTCTGGGCGCCAGACCAAGGATCCAGAATTTTCTTTTATTGTGTACCAGTTATCTGATTGTGTATCTATGCGGTAGACTGCCGGCTCTGGCCACCCTATTAATATATACATTTATCATTTATGTGATATCAGCCTGCATTAATCGCAGTAAAAAACCGAGAATCTGGCTGATATCTGGAATTACCATTACCATTCTGCAACTGATATTGTGGAAATATTCCGATTTTTTCTCTGCACAAATAAACGAGAATTCGGATTGGTTTAGGAGTAACACAGACTGGATAGCTAATGTTATATTACCGCTGGGCTTATCCTATTATTCATTTCAAGCAATTAGCTATCTGGTTTCTCTTTATCAACTTCGCAATGGTAGACAAATAGCCGGCCAGCCTTTATCTTTGTCTGCTCTGGCATTGCATCTTGCTTTTTTTCCGACCATCACCGCAGGGCCAATTGCTCGCGCTTATGATGCTCGTGGTTTAACGGACATATCTGGTCAGCCCTGTGGCATGGCCGCGCAAATCCAAGCTGTAGAACGCCGCCGTATTTTGGCCCCAGCAGTGGCTTTGTGTCTGATTGCAATGGCACTGACGAAAAACTGGTGGTTTTCGGGCTGGATTGGAGATAACTGGGTGGATCCGGTTTTTGCCAATCCCATGCAGTATCAGAGTTTGGAAATACTGGCTGCCATTTACGGTTATACTTTACAGCTGTTTTTTAATTTTTCAGGCTACAGCGACCTGATGGTAGGCATGGGTCTGCTGTTGGGCTTTCGCTTGCCGCTTAACTTCCGTTCGCCGTTATTAGCTTATAATATTCGCGATTTTTGGAAGCGCTGGCACATCAGCCTGTCTACATGGATTAGGGATTACATATTTATTCCGTTAGGTGGCAGCCGGAGCAGCTATATACGCACACAGCTTAATCTGCTTATTGCAATGGCATTATCCGGTATTTGGCATGGCAATGGCTGGCCATTCCTCATCTGGGGATTATTGCATGGTACAGGGATGATATTGCTAAACCTGAGCGATTGGCTATATAGCCGTCTACGTCACTGTACTGCTGAACAGGCACGCGATAGTCTGAGCAAAAGTGGCCGTGTAGGCAAAATTTTAAGCATCATCATTACAGTACATTTCGTGTGTTTCTGTTTTGTGTTTTTTCGGGCACCCACCCTTAACGATGCTTTAATGTTGCTGCACGCTTTGTTCTGTAATTATATTAACGTACCGCTAAGTACCAACCCTTTCTACTTTTTCAGCCTGTTGCTGCTGGCCTGGATAGCTTATCCATTGCTAAACAGACTGACCAAACAGTTATTCCAGCGTGCAGAGAGTTTACCGCGCTACAGTCTGATTGTGCCTTTATTATTGCTGCTGGTGCTGATATTAATCTGTGCTCCGGCCGGAATTCCGGGATTTATCTATGCAAACTTCTAAATATCGCCGTCTGCCGACCTACCATAGTCATAATCAGAAAAAAAAATATACTCAGTTTGAGCAAATGCCCGTGGTAAGCGTGAAAACAGTGACCACAGTACCCATGGTAGTGGCATCCGATGAAGAATCAGAATCAAAGGTACAACCACCCAAAAGCAACAAACAGCAGTTTCGGTATGTTTTGCTAAGCTTAATCCTCGCTGCCGGCTTATCTTTATGGTTGATGCAGGATTCAGTAGAAAACTATTATCAGCAGACGTATCATAAAAACAGTATTTTATCCAAACTAAAACAATATTCGTGGTGGCAAGCAGGCGCCAAAGCAGTATTGGTACTCAATAGTGGTATCAGTTGGCTGAATCAGAACATTACATCTGCCAATCACAATGTCACAACAAGCTTTAATCAGCATGTTGCTGATGCAGATAAAAATAAGACCACCATTACACAAAAACCACAGTTGACAGTGCAGCAGAATCTGCAACAGACAGCTAAACCAGACAGTATCAAATCAGCTTTCACACTGGGTGCCGAAGATGAAGTATTCTTTGCCGGTGATTCCTTAATGCAGGGGGTGGCGCCACATATCCAGAAATGGCTAAGCGAAGGCTATGGTATCAAAAGCATTAATCTTGCCAAGCAAAGCACTGGACTCACCTATCCTGGCTTTTTCAACTGGCCTGAAACCATCGCTCGTACCTTAAATGACAATCCCCGCATTAAGATTATGGTAATATTTCTGGGGCCAAACGACCCGTGGGATATTCCTGATCCGCATAATGGCACTCGCTTTATCAGCTTTGCTTCTGCGCGCTGGGAAAGCATGTACCGCAGCCGCATACAAACGATTATGGACACTGCCCGCCAGCATCAGGTAACTGTGCTATGGCTTACCCCGCCGGATATGCGCCGCCATAAACTTAATCAGCAAATGGTTTACCTGCGTCAGTTGACTACTGACGAGGTAATGCGAAATCATGGTTTTGTTGTTGATACCCGCGCCATGCTCGGTAGCAATGGAGATGAATATACTGATACCTTGATGCAACCAAATGGCAAAAAAATCAAAACCCGTAGTGCAGATGGTATTCATTTCACCATCTCAGGGCAGAAAATTATTGCTAGAGATATTTTCCACCGCTTTATCTTACCGGCACAGCCAAATAAAAACGATTACTCAAATGTACACTAAAACACATTTAGCTATCCTAAGCTGCTGCTTGTGGATTATGGCCTGCTCTGCCGATCCGGCTCCGGCTCAATCTAGCCGTAATCACCATAGTACAGCTTTACCGGACAATAACAGGGCACAGCTGGCAAAGGCCTTTAAGAAAAAAAGTATTAACATCGTACAGCTAGGAGACTCGCATACAGCTGCTGATTACCTCACAGACGCTGCCCGTGTACGCTTGCAACAGCAGCTGGGCAACGGCGGCCCGGGCTGGGCTATGCCTACTCAGTTTCCCGGTATGCGGCTGGCAAGCTATATCTATCAGAATCAGGGCTGGCAGGCTATATCTAGCCGCACGGACACCAACATAAACTATGCGCTCGGCGGCCTGATTGCTACTCCTGCCGTCGGTTCAGTAATGACTATAGCAACCAAAGAACCAGAAGCTGAGCAAACTGTAACAGTCAGCATCCGGCAAGGGCCGAACGATGAAGATTTATCCGTTACCGATAGCAACGGCCAGCAGATTGAACTGGCCGCCCATCCTAAGGATAATCAGTGGCATTTCAGCCAGTTTAATGCCCGTTTTCCGATTACCGTCAAAGCAGGCATGAATTTTCAGACTGCCATCGGTGGCTGGTGGGCACGTAATCAAAACAAGCAAGGGGTAGTATTTTCGGCACTTGGAATCAACGGTTTTCAGCTCAACCAATGGAATCGCTGGAATACAACGGCGTGGCAGCAAGAACTGAACGTTATAGCTCCAGACCTCATTATTTTGGCCTTCGGTACCAACGAAGCCTACAACAATCTAGACACCGCCACAGTAAAACAGAATCTTATCGAAACCATTGCTCTCATCCGTACCGCCTCACCCAATAGCGCTATCATGCTGCTAGGTGCTCCAGAAAGCCTTAAAAGTACTGCTGGTGCATGCGGCGTACGTCCAGAAAAACTAACCGAGCTGCAAAACATGCAGAAAGAAGTAGCGCAAAATCAGCATACTTTCTACTGGGACTGGCAGGCTGTCATGGGTGGCGAATGCAGTATGAAAACATGGATTGGTGAGGGGTTAGCGCGTAGCGATGGTGTGCATTTCACAGCCAGTGGTTATCAACGTCTGGGTGAGGCACTGGCCGACAGCATACTAGCATTACCACAGCATCGTTAACGCTTTATCAAATACAAAACACCTGTCCAGACAACACGGACAGGTGTTTTTTCCAATCAGCTTAGCGTGTGGCCAGCCCCTGCTGATGCAAAAATGGCAGAATATGCGGGCGCACCGGCTGAGCAAAATTATTGGCAACGGCCTTACTCCAATTGAGATCCAGACCACTACGATCACGATAATACTGCGTCAGCTGCTCATCATAGGCAGCCAGCTTAGCCGGATCAAGCGGACGATAGCGGTTTTCACTCACCAGCGTCTCCAAAGGCAGGCGCGGACGATACATCGGATCCTGTGCCGGATATCCCAGACACAACCCAAACAGCGGAAATGTTAGTGACGGTAATTCCAGAATTTCAGCTGCACGGGCTGTATCATTGCGTAAAGAACCAATATACACACCACCCAGACCCAGTGATTCCGCAGCCAGCAAACAGTTCTGAGCCATGATACCTGCATCAACTGAGCCAATAATCATCGCTTCAGTCCAATCAAGCTGCGCTTCCGGAAAAGCCAGCCGGTGTCTGGTATAGTCTACACAAAATACCCAAAATTCAGCCGCCGTACGCACATATTTCTGATTGGCAGCCACTTCGCACAAAGCCGCACGCTTATCTGCATCTGTGACACGGATAATATGTGTACTTTGCATAAAACTAGAAGAAGACGCCGCCCGTCCTGCCTCCCATATAGCTTCACGCTGCTCATCAGTTAAAGCTTCTTCAGTAAATTTACGAATTGAGCGGTGGCGATAAATTGTGGGCAAAGTAGCCGCACTCTTCAAATTGGTGTGATAAGTCATAATTATTCCTAAAACGATTATTTGCGTGCCAGCCGCAAAGTTAGCTCTGCTAGCCGTTTACCCTGAGCAAATGCCAGCGCTTCTTCAGCTTCACTTAACTGAGTGTTGTTGTGCATTCCGGCTACATGGCTGGCACCATAGGGCGTACCACCACTATGTGTAGCATTAAGCTGTGGCTCGCTAAACGGAATCCCGCATATCAACATCCCATGATGCAGCAATGGCGTTATCATACTCAGCAAAGTACTCTCCTGTCCGCCATGCAAACTAGTAGTGCTGGTAAACACACAGGCAGGCTTGCCAATCAGGCTGCCGGCCAACCACAGACTACTGGTGCTGTCGAGAAAATATTTCACCGGTGCGGCACAATTGCCAAAACGGGTAGGACTACCCAGCGCCAATGCGGCACAATCCTGCAACTCTTCAAGCGTAACATAGGGTGCACCTTCATCCGGAATGACGGCAGCAGTTGCCTCACATTCAGCCGATACCTTAGGTACAGTACGCAACAAAGCTTCACAACCAGCCACACTATTTATACCTCGTGCCAGCGCTAGCGCCAGATTGCGGGTACTGCCAGATAAACTGTAATACACCACTAGAATAGGCAAATCTTTCATCAAGCGCTCCTGAAACTGTTTTCATGCCATTATTGTGCCGTAACTGCCCCTACTTGAACAGTCAGCACCGAAATTCTGCTGCAAAACCACATTTTTGGTTACAATCAGTTAGCCGCTTGTCAGGAGTAGCCATGAATATACATTTATTTAAAAGCAAATATTTACAGCAGCGCCTGCCCCAGTTTTTACTCTTTGTCGCACACAATTACCAGCGCTGCAATCTGCCTCTGATTGCTGCCAGCCTAACCTTCACCACCCTACTGGCATTGGTACCGTTTTTTACTATTACTGTAATTGTGGTTAACGCATTTCCCATGTTTGCGGATATGGCCACACGGTTTAATCAGTTTCTAACTCATATTATTGTTCCTGCAGCCGGCGCAGATTCCGTAAGCGATTATCTATATGCTTTTCGTGACAAAGCCAGCGGCCTCACCGCAGTAGGCATCAGTTTCATGATCATCACTTCGCTGATGCTGATTCAGACCATAGAACACGCATTCAACCAAATCTGGCAGGCTCGCGACCAGCGTCCGATATGGATACGTATTCTGATTTACTGGGCCTTGCTGACACTGGGACCGTTGGTGCTGGGCATGAGTCTTTCAGCCCTCGGTTTTTTGTCCAATCCAGACAACGTAGCCGGCCAAATTCCGTTTTACAGTAAAATTTTCAAAATCAGCACCAATCTAGCATTGATAACTCTATTGCTGTTTCTACTGTACAAACTGGTACCATTCTGTTTTGTAAACTGGAGGCATGCCTTAACCGGTGCATTAATTACTGCAATCGGGCTGGATTTACTGCGACGAGGATTTGCTATATTTGTCACCCACTTTGGCAATTATCAGCTTGTATACGGTGCTTTTGCTGCCATACCAGTATTTCTAATCTGGCTGAATTTGTTATGGCTGCTCTTACTCGCCGGCGCCGTACTCACTTCTTCATTACCTTATTGGCATCAAGACAGATTTCTTCATCTACGTGTGTATCAGCCGTTTGAAAATGCACTTGACCTCATGTACAGACTAATCCTGTGCCAGCAGCAAGGACAAGCCATCAAATGCTGTGAACTACAGCAGCTTCTAAGCATCAGCGACAAACATCTGGACCAGATACTAAGCAAACTCAAACACAAGCACTACATTACCGACAGCAGCAATGGCTGGGTATTACAAACCGATCCCAACAAAATTACGCTAGCCGATTTATATCAACTATTTATATATCAGCCCAACCAGTACTCAGCCATAGCCAGCTCCATACAAACACTGCTCAACCCCTGTTTACAACATATGAATATCAGCCTGAGCGAATGGGCTCGCCATTTCCGCGCGCAAGAAAAAGAAAATCAACAACAGAAAAAAGCACAAAAACCAAACAAGGCACTGGCAATTTCGGATAAATAGTTTTACATTTACCGGTTTTAGCGTTGCATAAACAACACAATACCTGACCATGAGCAAGTTTAACCAAGCAGCAGCGTTAATCAGGCGCCTGAAAAATAAAATAGCCAGTCATCCCCGACTATGGTTTGGCACAGCAGCAACACTGATACTGCTGCTGGGTATTGTGATTCCGGCCAGCTGCCAACACCAGCCACAAACCTACCAGCCACAGCAAACTACCATCAAATTGCCTCCGGTAAAAATCACACCACGAACTACCAATCTCAACTTCTGGCGCGACGAAGTCGTACAGCCGGGCGATACCATCAGCATGGTTTTACAACGATTTCATATTAATGACGAAGAAATCCGACAAATTACCAACCTGAAAATCATTAAAAACCAAGTTCAACACCTGCAAGTGAACCAAGTATTCAGCATCCGTATGGACAACAATGGCCACCTGACCGATATCCAGTTTTTCAATGATGACGATAACGGTGAAAAAAATCTGGTAGCACTCAAAAAAACCGGCAACAATTGGAATGCCGATATCGGCGCAGTAGATACCGAAACCCTCCCAACATTCAAAGCCGTTGTCGTCAAAACCTCCGCCCGTGGAGCACTGGCGCAGGCCGGCATACCCGTCGAAATCCGCGAATCATTGCGGGAAATATTCAAAGACAAAATAGACATTAATACCCTGCAAAGCGGCGACACCATCCGCTTGATTTACGACAGCCTGTACTATCGCGGACAGGAACTGGCTACAGGTGACATCCGTGCTGCGGAATTCAGCCACAACGGCACCCTATATCAAGCCTATTATTTCGACACTGGCAATGATGGCAATGGCCAGTATTACGACGCCACAGGCAAACCCTTACGGCAAGGATTCACCAGTGTACCTGTAGAAGGGGCACGCATTTCCTCTCCGTTTGGTACCCGTTTCCATCCAATACTGCAAACCCTGCGTATGCACAGCGGTATAGACTATGCCGTGGCTAGCGGTACACCGATCCACGCACCGTCTGACGGAATAGTAGAAAGCTACGGCATCAAAGGCGGCTATGGCAACGCGGTGATATTACGTCACAACGACAGCATGCAAACACTTTACGGACACATGAGTGCTTTTGCCAACCTCAGTCCCGGCCAACATGTACAAGCCGGAGATATAATTGGCTACGTTGGCAGCACCGGCGTTTCCACCGGCCCACACTTGCATTACGAAGTTAGAATTAACGGTCAGCCAGTTAATCCCGCCAGCGTAGCCCTGCCCACCCGAAAACTGAATGCACACGAACTGGCGACTTTCAAAAAGATGGAGCAGCGTTGGAATTCCCGTCTGGCAGACATCCGCAATCTGAGTGTTACTATCGCCCAGATGGATTAACCGTACACACTAGCACGCTAGAACTCAGTTCCGAATACGCATACAATAACCGCTTTGCTGACAGTGTATCCATCATGAAAATTGCCACCTGGAATGTCAACTCTTTAAACGTACGCCTGCCCCATACTCTGCGTTGGCTAGAAGAAAACCAGCCGGATATACTGGCCTTGCAGGAACTGAAACTTGAACAAGACAAATTTCCGGAGGCAGAATTCACCGGCATCGGCTATCACGCTGCATGGAACGGCCAGAAAACCTACAATGGTGTGGCCATTCTCAGCCGTCAACCGTTTCAAGAAGTGAGCATCGATATTCCGGAATTAAACGAACCGCAAAAGCGCATCATTGCCGCCACAATCGATGATATCCGCATTGTCTGTGCCTACTGTGTCAACGGCGAAGCCATAGGCAGCGAAAAATTTGCCTATAAAGAACGCTGGTTTGCCGCTCTCCAAGCCTATATGCGCACACAGCTAGAAAAATATCCCCAAACTATATTACTCGGCGATTTCAACATAGCTCCGCATAACATCGATGTATACGACCCTGAAAAATGGCAAGATAAAGTTTTATGTTCGCCACAGGAACGGAGCTGGTTTCAGCAACTGCTGCAATTGGGCTTTACCGACAGCCTGCATCAACTGTATCCCGACAGCGCTCACTATACATGGTGGGATTACCGCATGAATATGTTCAAACGCAAGCTTGGCCTTCGCATCGATCACATCTTGCTGAGTGAAAAACTTGTCCCACTGCTGCGTGACGTACAGGTGGACAGTAGTGCACGCGGCTGGGAGCGTCCCAGCGACCATGCACCTGTAATCGCTACCCTTGCCTAATGAACAGCATGCAACCTTTTCAATACTATATCGGCCTAATGTCAGGTACCAGCATGGATGGAATTGATGCCGTGCTGGCCACACTCAGCGGTACCAAATGGCGGGGCGTCAGTGCTCATGCCTTCATTGCTTATCCCGATGAACTGAAACAACATTTACTTGCTTTACAAATCCCCGCTCACAACGAGCTTGCACAGGCCGCACTACTAGCACAGCAACTGGCTCAGCTCAATGCACAGGCCGTCAGTGCCGTTCTCAGCCACGCTCGGATAAAGCCAGAAGCCATCACCGCACTCGGTTGTCATGGCCAAACCATACGCCATGCACCACAACAGCACTACAGTATTCAGTTGATGGATTGGGCACTGCTGGCCGAGCTGACAGGTATTACCACAGTTGGAGATTTCCGTAGCCGCGATTTAGCCGCAGGTGGTCAGGGAGCACCACTAGTTCCAGCCTTTCATCAAGCTGTGTTTGCCAGTACACAGCAATCACGCGTAGTACTGAATTTAGGCGGCATAGCCAACATCAGCGTCCTAACTCCTAGCCGGCCGGCTTTCGGCTTCGACACAGGGCCTGCCAATATGCTGATGGATGCATGGGTACAACTACACTGGCAACAACAATATGATCACAACGGTACACTTGCCAGTAATGGGCAAATTATTGTGTCACTGCTGCAATCCATGCTTAGCGATGCTTATTTTGCCAAGCCTTATCCCAAAAGCACCGGCCGTGATTTATTCAGCCTGAATTGGCTCAGCCACTACCTCAGTGGTAGAGAAAATCCGGCAGATGTATTGCGTACCTTACTGGAACTCACCGCACAAACAGCTGTCAGCGCCATCATCAGCGCCGCACCCAGCACCGAATGCGTATACGTCTGTGGCGGCGGCAGCCGAAACATGCTGCTCATGCAAACATTGAGACAATTACTCAGCCGGCACCACATCACCCTGCATACCACTGATGCATTACAACTTCCAGCACAACTGGTTGAAGCAGCCGCTTTTGCATGGCTTGCCGCATGCTGGTATCAGCGCCAGCCGGTAGCCACTCACCTCGCCACCGGTGCTGCCGGTGCACGCATTCCTGGCTGCGGCTACTGGGCTTAACCATCAGCAAAAAACCGTTAAATCCTGTTACCAGCATCAGTATCACGCCCAACAGACTTTATAATAACCAGTTAATTTAAGATAAGAATACCGCTACAGTCGCAATATTTATGGCCACAACACCAAAAAAATCTGTTTCCCGCAAACAGCCCGCGCAAAAAGTAAAATCAACTAAAGTCAGCAAACCAAAACAGCCTTGGTTAATGAATTTAATTAACGACATATTCTGGTTACTGGCACTAATGGTAACGATTTTTGTCATGCTGTCTTTAGCCAGCTTCAACATGGCCGATCCTGCATGGTCGCGCGGTATCGTCCAGCTCGACAAAATCCATAATCTAGCCGGCCTTACTGGAGCATGGTTGGCTGACATCGGCTATTACATTTTTGGCTTTTCAGTCTGGTGGTGCATCATTGCAGCACTAATTGCCTTGTATCAGAGTTTCCGCCCCCTAAATGCCCGTTCACTCAACACCAGCGATAACAGCAAGCCATACAGCAGTTGGCTGGCCATAACCGGCCTGATTATCCTACTGATTTTCAGCCCCACACTGGAAAATTTAGTACTGGCAAACCTGTTAGAAGAAGCCCTGCCCATCGGCGCCGGCGGATTAATCGGACAGGTATTGAGCCATCTACTGCAACAATTTTTCGGCCTAACCGGCGGACTGGTAATCAGTATTTTCATGATGCTGATTGGCCTATCGCTACTAATTCAAGTTTCATGGCTAACGGTAATCGAAAAAATCGGGGCGCAATTCGAATGGATATGGTGCAAACTGCTGCGCCGCCCGCAACGCCTGATTACCGAATTCCCGAATAACAAAACTGTACAGCGCATGGTCAAACAAGCCAAAACCATCACTGCCAAAAATATTGATACACCGGTTGTGGCCAGTAGCAATCGCAAAAACGTAGTCGTGCGCAGCGAAGCCCCCGCAGCTCAGGAACTAACCATACCCGAACCAGCAGATACCAGTCCCGCCAGCAGCAAAAAAACACAGGGATTGATACAGCTACCGGAAATCAATCTTTTGACCAAACCCACCATCCAGCCAACAGCCATCAACAATGAAGAGCTGCAACAAACTGCCGCACACATCGAATCCAAACTAAAAGAATTCGGAGTAGAAGTAGACGTTACAAGCGCTACCACCGGCCCTGTCATCACCCGCTATGAAATCGAACCAGCACAAGGCGTAAAAGGCAGCCAGATAGTCAATCTCAACAAAGATCTTGCGCGCTCACTTTCCGTTCAGAGCGTAAGAGTCGTGGAAACCATTGCTGGTAAAACCACCATGGGTATCGAACTGCCAAACGAACAGCGCCAGAACGTTCTACTGGCAGAAATTTTAGGCGCTAGAATATTTCACGACGCCAGCGATAAACTGACCATGGCCATGGGCAAAGACATCGCAGGCGCACCTGTTATCGCCAGTTTGGCCAAAATGCCACATTTACTAGTAGCCGGTACTACTGGTTCCGGTAAATCGGTCGGCGTTAACTGTATGATATTGTCGATTCTGTACAAGGCACAGCCAGATGAAGTCCGCTTTATCATGGTAGACCCCAAAATGCTTGAACTGAGCGTATACGACGGTATCCCGCATTTACTTGCACCTGTCGTTACCGACATGAAAGAAGCGGCACAGGCACTGAACTGGTGTGTAACTGAAATGGAAAAACGTTATCGTCTACTGGCACACGTTGGCGTACGCAATATCAGTGGCTTCAACGACAAAGTAGCCGTAGCCAAAACCAGCGGCACACCACTTGTTAATCCATTCAGCACCAATCCAGATGAACCAGAACCACTAAACAAACTGCCGTATATAGTTGTGGTAATTGACGAACTGGCTGATCTAATGATGGTTGAAGGAAAAAAAGTCGAGCAGCAGATTGCCCGTCTGGCACAAAAAGCCCGCGCAGCCGGCATTCACCTGATATTGGCCACCCAACGGCCCAGCGTCGATGTCATTACCGGACTGATAAAAGCCAATATCCCCACCCGCCTATCCTTTCAGGTATCCAGCAAAATTGATAGCCGTACCATTCTCGACCAGATGGGTGCTGAAAACCTCTTAGGCAAAGGAGACATGCTGTTTTTACCTCCGGGGCAGGCTGAGCCTACACGGCTACATGGTGCCTTTGTATCCGATGAAGAAGTACATGCCGTTGTTAATTTTATCAAGCAGCAGGCACCTACCCAATACGTAGAAGGCATACTTTCCGGAGAAGCCGCACAAACCAACGTCAATCAGGTTAACCCAAATGCCAACAGCGACGAATTATTCGATCAGGCCGTAGCGTTTGTACTTGAAACCCGAAAAACCTCAATTTCATCCCTCCAGCGCCATTTACGCATCGGCTACAACCGTGCCGCCAACCTAATGGAAGCACTGGAAGCCGCCGGAATCGTTTCTGCCGCCGAGCTGGGAGGCAACCGGCGCATACTGGCACAAAAGGACAATATCTAAATCTTTGTCTCTTCTGCCAGCTTCCAAAAAACTCAAGCCGCAACCATAATTGATTGCGGCTTTAAAATTTTATCCTGATAACCTATTTCGCCCTTTTGCCGGCATATACAAAACCAAAGGCACCAATCACAATCATCGGCAGACTCAACCATTGCCCCATCGACATATGCATGGCTAGCAACCCTAAAAAATCATCCGGTTCTCTCGCAAACTCAACAATAAAACGAAACACTCCGTAGCCCAGCAAAAATAACATCGATGTCTGTCCCACAGGACGTGGCTTTTTCACAAACAGCCACATAATCACAAACAGCACAATACCTTCCAGCAAAAACTCGTAGAGTTGCGAAGGATGACGTGGCAACATCTGAAACTTTTCCCATACCGGCAGCCATTTCTGTGGATCCTGCATCACCAGCACCATATCTTCTTCTCGCGCATGCGGAAAACCCATCGCCCAAAAAGCATCCACACTGGTTACCCGTCCCCATAGTTCGCCATTAATAAAATTACCAATACGCCCGCAGGCCAGTCCCAGCGGCACCAGTGGCGCCACAAAATCCGCTACCCCCCAGAACCGCAAGTGGTGACGGCGCGCAAACAGCAACATTGCCACCAGCACACCCACAAATCCGCCGTGAAACGACATCCCACCCTGCCAGACTTTCAGTATTTCCAATGGATGGCTCAGATAGAATGCCGGCTGATAAAACAGCACATAACCCAAACGGCCGCCTAATATCACCCCAAAAACACCCCAGGTAATAAAATCATCCAGCAGTTCATTAGTAAATACCGTTTGTCCGCTTCGTATGCGCCGTCGCCCAAGCCAGATAAACAAACAAAAACCAACAATATAACTCAACGCATACCAGCGAATCGCCAGCGGTCCCAGATGCACCAGCACCGGGTCAAAATTCGGATGAATCATCATAAACTTAGCATTCCTCAGATATCCTGCCCAACGCACCGGCCAAAAACTCACAGCCGGACATAAACACCATGGCCATAACACCACAGCCAAAACAGCTCACAGTTTAACTCAAGCAGCCAAACCATGCCCTAATTTCATTACAACCACACATTAGCCACTAACGGATAGCCGCAGCAAATATCACAAATATCTTCAACTGCATTGACATCACAACGCAAGCCGCCTAACATAAAATATGTATTTTATATACATATTAAAACAATCAGGAGAGCACTTATGCAATTAACTGACAAACAAATCGAACTAATTCAGGCCACCATACCCACACTCCAGCAACACGGCATAGAACTAACCCGCTATTTTTACAATAGAATGCTTAGCAACCATCCGGAGCTAAAAGAAACATTCAATCTCGGCAATCAGCGCAACGATGCACAGCCACAGGCACTTGCCAAAGCCATACTCGCCTATGCACAGAACATCACCAAATTGCAAAATCTTGGCGAGGCCGTCAGCCAAATAGCGCATCGCCACGTCAGCCTCGACATACAGCCAGAACAATATCCAATAGTCGGAACCAACCTATTACATTCCATCAGCGAAGTATTAAACGTACCTATGGATAGCGAATTGATAGCAGCATGGACAGCCGCTTATCAGCAACTAGCCGATATTCTCATAAAAACCGAAGCTAATCTTTATCAGCAGCAGGAAAAGAATTATGGCGGCTGGAATGGTTGGAAAAAATTTAAAATTGTAGACAAACAGCCAGAAAGTAGCGAAATCACATCTTTTTATCTACAACCTGCAGACAATACACCACTACCCACCTATCAACCCGGACAATATATATCCGTACGCGTCATGGTGCCCCAGTTAGGAATCAAACAACCTCGTCAGTATTCTTTGTCAGACAGCAACCATCCAGATTATTTTCGCATCAGTATAAAAAAAGAAGCTGCCGACCAGCAGCATGAAGCAGGTTATGTTTCCAATACTCTTCATCAACATTATCATATCGGAGACGAAATAGAAGTCACCCATCCCACTGGTACTTTCCTATTACACCATACCGATAAAAGCATCGTACTCATCAGCGCCGGTGTTGGTATTACTCCTATGATTGCCATACTCAATACCCTTGCCGCAAACAAAAACCAACAACATATCAGCTTTATCCATGCCTGCCGCAACAGCGATGTACTAGCCATGCACCAACACATCATCGGCTTGCAGCAGAGCATGCCCAATCTACATAGCTATCTGGCTTGTGAAAATCCTGGTACCGAACTGATGGCAGACAAAAAAGGGCGACTTGAGCTTTCCGAATTGAATAATAGCCTCCTACCCAGCAATGCCGACTATTATCTGTGCGGACCCAAAGCATTCATGCATAGCCAATATCAGGCTTTGCGCAAACTGCACATCCCCCAGAATCAAATCTTTATGGAGCTCTTTGGTACAGGTGGATTCAGCCAGCTTGCAGCCTGATAAACAGGCAATTTTTAAACATTGAACTTTTCATGGCAGCTGAAAACGGGCAAAATCATTACATCAACAACCCAACAGTCTGCCATGCAATTAAACCGTTTCACCGATTTAGGTTTGCGCGTCTTATTATCCCTGCAATATCTGCCCGAATCCGAACTTTCCACCGTAGAAAACCTAGCCAAACAGCTTAATGTATCCAGAAACCATCTGGTAAAAATCGTCTATTTCATGGCACAGGCAGGATGGATAGAATCCTTCAAAGGCAGAAACGGCGGCATCAGACTGGCTGCCGGCAGCCAACAGCTTCAACTAGGCTTAATCGTACAAGCTCTAGAAGAAGCCTCATCCGAAATAACCACATTAATCAACTGCCAGCAGCCCCCCTGCTCCATGACAGAATTCTGCTTTTTGCCCAAGTTGTTCAATCAGGCACAACAGGCATTCTACGCATCACTAAACCAATATACCCTCAAACAGCTTCAAGTACCTGCTACCAATCAGGCCGTTATCAAATGGCTTACTCAATAGAGCGAATTAAAAAGCCGGTATTTAATGCCGGCCAAAACCCTTACATCACATCTTCAGTTTCAGATGAAGGAGACTCAGATACCGGCGCGCCAATTATTCCATTCAGCAGCCCCTCTGCAGCAGGCGGCTGTGGAATCAGCGTATTCAAAGCCAGTACTGATGCATTCAATACCGGATAGTCTCTAAAATCAATCTGATACCCCCCGTCACTGGTCGAATGCAGACTAGCACGTGCCCCTAACGGGAATGTAACCTTATCAGTTGTATGTCCAAACGGAAATCCAGTTAACACGGGTATCCGCGTCAAACGCGCCATCGTCTGTACCACCGCATTAAATGTATAGCTACTGTCATACACATCCCGTATCGTACCCATACGAAAATTGCCCAGCACAATCGCCTGCTGCCGCTTCAAAATGCCACTCAGATATAAAGTTTGAAGCATTCGTTCAATCCGATAAGGCTGTTCCCCTACATCCTCAATAAACAGAATCCCGCCCTCAACCTGAGGCATATAAGGGGAACCCACCAGCGCAGACAGCACACTCAGATTACCGCCCCACAACACGCCTTCAGTTCGAACCTGATAATTCTGCATCGCAGGTACCACAACCGACATCGACGGATTGCAGCTATTATCTATAAACGAACGAGTGGTGAATTCACTCATCTGTGGCTTACCAAACTCACTATACAGCATCGGGCCGGCAAAACTGCACATCTGCCCCTGTGCCAAAAGCGCCAACTGTACTGCCGTCACATCACTATAACCAAACAGCAGCGTACCCTGTTCTCGCATACGGGCACCCAAAGTCGGCCAATTAACCAAAGGCAGAATACGCATCGCCCCATAGCCCCCGCGCAATCCCATCAACACTTTAGGAACTTGCACACGGCCGGCGGCCACATCCTGCAAATCAGCCGCACGCTCAGCATCACTGCCGGCAAAACGCTGATAGCGGCGCACATATGCCTGCTGATTAGTAACTGCAAAACCAGCAGTAGCCAGACGTTGTGCCGCCAAATCACTGCGGCTGGTACTTTCTCCAAAACCGGAACACGCAAAAATACGCATAGAATTCAGATTACCATTAGATGGTTTCAGCACTTTAGAAGCAGACACCGGTGTAACAGAAGGTTTCTGAGTACTGCCACATGCCTGCAACAAACCAGCACCGGCAAAAGCAGCACCAGCACGCAAAAATCCACGACGGCTTTGATGTTGTAAATCCATAAATACTCACTTTCTGCTCCGGCAGCTCATCCCGCTGAGAAAACAGCAGCCAATATCATACAAAACAGCTCAAACCAAAAACTACCGGCCTGCACCGTTAAATAAAATCCTACTATAGCCCTGTTTGTCATTAATAGCAGCAAAAAAATTAACACAAGGCATGGAGTCACCATGCCTTTCTACATACAGAAAATAATTTAATGTTGCTGAGGTATTGCTTTTAATAAATCCAGCAGAATAGCCCAGCATTCTGCCACTGCCGCAATCTCTACCCTTTCCTTAGGCGAGTGCGCCGCACGGATTGTTGGGCCGAAAGAGACCATATCCAGATGCGGCGCTTTTCCACTCAGAATGCCGCATTCCAACCCCGCATGAATAATTTGCAATGGCGGTTTCTTACCATAATGGCGCTCAAAAATATCACTAGTCCGCTTCAGCAAAGCCGAATCGGGATTTGGTGCCCAGCCAGGATAATCTGCCGTCAGTTCTAGCTTTGCTCCAGCCATACGTGCTAAAGCTTGCAAACGCAGACTGAATTCATCTTTTGGTGTCTCCAGCAACGAACGCATCAGACAGTGAATCAGCAAACCATCCGCACCTGTCCTGACTTCTCCCATATTCGAAGATGTCTCCACAACCCCCTCAAAGTCCGGACTCATACGCATTACCCCGTTGGGAACCGCCATCAACAAATCCAGCGCCTGCTGCGTACTCTCAAGAGAAGCTGCCTGAAGCATATTTTCCGCAGCCAGCACCTCAATACATAACTGCGTTTCTTCCGCCCACTCATGTGTAATGACCGCTGCAATCGGCTCCAGCAGCGCTTTTGCCCTAGCTTCATCCAGCACAATCACCGCTTCCGCCTCGCGCGTAATCACATTTCGCAACTCACCACCCTGCCACGAGCCCAGAGCAAATGGTACCTGCGCATAGATTTCAGCCAGCACACGAGCGAGCAAAACGTTAGCATTAGCATGATTTTTATCAATATCTACGCCAGAATGGCCGCCACGTAAACCAGACACACGTATCCTACAAGCAGAAGCCTGATTAGACTGCCAATCTAGCGGCAAGGTTATACTGGCATCTCTTCCACCGGCACAGCCAATAAAAATCTCACCCGCCTCTTCCGTATCCAAATTAATCAGATACGGCATCTGCAACCAATCAGCACTCAGTGCTTCCGCACCACCCATGCCGATTTCTTCTTCCACCGTCACAATCAGCGTAATATCAGGATGTGCCACATCATCAGCAAACAGCACCGCTAGCCCCATAGCCAGACCAATACCATTATCTGCACCCAGCGTAGTATCGTTGGCCCACATCCAACCATCCTTAATCTGCATCTGTATCGGATCACGCTTAAAATCATGCAGCGACCCCGCACCTTTCTGCGCCACCATATCCATATGTGCCTGAAGTGCCACCGGTGCATAGTTTTTCATTCCTACTGTCGCAGGTTTCTGAATACGCAGATTACCCTTAGCATCAATATCCGTGTTCAGACCCCGCTCATGTGCAGCCTGCACCAACATGTCCCGCACCGCCTGTTCATGAAATGTAGGACGAGGCACCGCACACAAACGAGCAAACCATTGCCATACCGGCAGCGGTTGTAAATCTTCTATAGTATTCATATTTAAATCCATCACCAACAAAATAAATCAGGCCACCATATGGCAGCCTGAAGATAGTGTCAACCAGCAAACTAAAACTTAACACCTTTATGCAAAGCCACCACCCCTGCCGTTAAATTATGGTAACTCACACTATCAAAACCAGCATCCAGCATCATCTGCTTCAATGTCTCCTGATCCGGATGCATACGAATAGATTCAGCCAAATACTGATAACTGTCTGCGTCCTTCGCAATCAACTTACCCATCAGTGGCAGCATCTTAAAAGAGTACAAATCATATACCGGCTTAAGCGGCTTAAATACATGAGAGAATTCGAGCACCAACAGCGTTCCACCAGGCTGCAACACTCGATACATTTCTGCCAGTGCCACATCCTTGTGCGTCATATTTCGCAAACCAAACGACACCGATACCAAATTAAAATAATTATCCGGAAACGGCAGCTTTTCTGCATCACACAATGCCACCGGCAAAGCCATTCCCTCATTCAGCAGCCGGTCACGCCCCACTGTCAACATCGAAGAATTGATATCCGTCAGCCAGACCTCACCACTGTGTCCTACCCGTTTGGCCCAACCACGCGACAAATCACCCGAACCACCGGCAATATCCAGCACCTTATCTCCTTTACGTAAAGGAGCTGTGGTAATCGTAAAATGTTTCCAAACCCGATGCAGACCACCAGACATCACATCATTCATCACATCATAGTTTTTGGCTACCGAATGGAATACACCGGCAACGCGTCCCGCCTTTTCATCTTCATCAACAGTCTGATAACCAAAATGAGTTTTGTGATCGCTCATACCACACTTTCAGAATTAAACATTGCCCAAATAAAATCAGCCAGCCATCCACATCAGCCCAGCCGCAGCTTCAATTAGGTAGGTTCACGGCTGGCACCAGCCAGCAATAATTTTTGTTCATAAGCAGCCCAAAGCTCGGACTGATGTATCGCCAAATCATACAAATGAGCCCAATCATACAGTCCAGTGTCATGCCCATCAGAAAAAGCAATACGCAAAGCATAATTACCCACCTGCTGTAATCCGGCTATCGTCACATAGCGTTTACCAGTTTGCAATACCTCTTGACCCGCACCATGACCTCGCACCTCTGCACTAGGCGAATAGACACGTAGATACTCAGCCATCAGTTCAAACGTCTGTCCAGCATAATTCAGTCGCAGCACCTGCCGATTCTGGCACAAACGGATTTCTGTCGGCACCTTCTCCTGCATAGAAACCGTATCCCCATCACAAGACATTAAGAAACCATACCTATTCTAACCTAATCTACCCTATACTGCCCACCCAATAAGCATTCGGCATAATTGGTAATATCACTAATTTACATATAATGAACAGATTAAGAAAAAATGTATTCAACGAATTCAAGTACTTGACAAATATAATTCATTTTATTCATTTAACGAATTAAGTATGCTTAAATGTTTTAATGAAACTAATTCCAAGCAGTTAAATCATTAATCAGTAGAATTTAAACTAAAACTGGCTTTTTTTAGTTAAAAAATACCTAGCAAAATGCCGATGTTAGACACTAATCATAAAAACAAATGACAAACTCCAATTAAATTACCATATTTACCCATTATTGTTTTGTTTCACTAAATGCAAAATATTATTGATAGCGGTTTGAGCTTGAGGACTATTTTTCCAACAAACTGAGCCTGTTAACAATACCCCTTGGTTAAGGATTTCATCTGAAGTAACCTTGCGTAATTTATCAAAAGAATCGAGCTGCATTTGCTCGAGTCTGTCAACAATTTTGCTACCCACAAATTTTAGTTCTAGCATTTGCTGGCGCTCAGATTCAGAAAAAGCCATATCAAACCTTTTAAATTACATAAATATTAATTTTAAGTTACGTTTGCATTATTGCGTTCAATTTTTTCTACTCCCTGATTTTGCTTCGAAACGTTTTAAAGGTGCCACCGAACTGATATAAATAAAAATCACTACCGTCCAAGATTCAGGGAAAAATAAATAACAAATAGATTAATGACATTAAAATCAACATAATCTATCTTTGAGCAAATATCGTTCATACTACAGCTTTTTGGGCAATACCCTAAATTTATTCTACCCAATCCGTACAAACCATTTTATGCATACACTTTGCAAGCCACCACTTAAAGAAGTATATTAACCCTATCAAAAATAGCCAGAGGACGCATACCATGCAAACCAAAGCCATCATCGAATACATCGTAAAATGGTTACGCGACTACGCCGCTCAGGCCAAATGCAAAGGTTTCGTCGTCGGCGTCTCCGGCGGTATCGATTCCGCCGTGGTTTCCACACTTGCAGCCCAAACCGGCCTACCCACACTGGTACTAGAATTGCCCATTCACCAGAAAGTAAACCAAATAGCGCGCGCGCAGGAACACATTCGCCAGCTTAAAAGCCGCTTCAACAACATCGAAGAACACTGGGTCGATCTCACCCGTACTTTCGATTCATTCACCATGGCCGTTGACATCGGCGACAACAAAGATGAGCAAACTCAGCTAGCACTAGCCAATGCCCGCAGCCGTCTGCGAATGATAGCCCTCTACTATTACGCTCAAGAGCGTGGTCTACTCGTAGTCGGTACCGGCAATAAAGTAGAAGATTTCGGCGTTGGTTTCTTTACCAAATACGGCGACGGCGGCGTAGACCTCAGCCCCATCGCCGACTTACTAAAAACACAAGTATATGAACTGGCCAAAGAACTGAATATCGATCAAAAAATAATCGACGCCCCGCCCACAGACGGCTTGTGGGATGCAGACAAAACCGATGAAGAACAAATTGGCGCTACCTATCCTGAGCTGGAATGGGCAATGGGCGTTTACTCCAACCACACCATAGATGATTTCAGCGGTCGCGAGCGCGAAGTTTTTGCCATCTACGATCGCTATCATCGCGCCATGCAGCACAAAATCAACCCAATACCGGTATGTATCATCCCTCCCGAATTACTTAGTTAATACAAAAAAACCAGATTGAAAAATCTGGTTTTTTTGTCGACAGTATTTCTGTACCTGAAACATCCAGAATTATCAGGCCATTTCGCAGCAGTTATCCATAAAACAAAAATTAAAAAAAACTATCACAACCCTAAATCCAAAAAGCCAGACAAGTTATGTCTGGCTTTTGAATTAACATTTGAAACTCAATCTTACTTCAACAAAGAACAAATATATCCCACCACATTATCCATATCCAATTCAGTTGGTTCAGCATCTCTGCGAGCCTGATACTCCACCTTGCCGGCTTTCAGACCGCGGTCACCAATCACAACACGATGCGGGATACCTATCAGTTCTGAATCATGCAGCAGCACACCAGAGCGTTCATCACGATCATCCAACAACACATCTACACCGGCCTGCTGCAATTGTGCGTATAAATCATCTGCAGCAGCCTTCACCGTATCAGATTTACGATAATTCATCGGCACAATCACCACCGTAAACGGCGCCATCGCTTCCGTCCAGATAATACCGCGCTCATCATTATTCTGTTCAATAGCAGCCGCTACTACCCGTGTAATACCGATACCGTAACACCCCATCTCCAGCACAACATTCTTGCCGTTCTGGTCCAGTACCGTAGCCTGCATCGCCTCTGAGTATTTAGTTCTCAGCTGAAATACATGTCCTACCTCAATACCGCGAGCCAGTTTCAGACTGCCCTGACCACACGGGCTCGGGTCACCAGCAATCACCTCACGTAAATCCACAAATTCCGGTTCTGCCGCATCGCGGCCGAAATTAAATCCGGTATAATGATGATCATCCTCATTGGCCCCGATTACCCAATCAGCTGCTTTTGCCGTAGCAAAATCAGCATAAACCTTACCATTAAAGCCCACCGGTCCCAATGAACCACCATGTGCACCATTAAAAGCACTCTCAATCGCAGCCACCGATGCCATCGTCAACGGTGCTTTCACACCGGTCAGCTTCTCAGCCTTGATTTCATTCAGATGATGGTCACCACGAACAAGCAATAGCACCACTGTACCCTCTTCTTCGCCCTCAACCACCAGCGACTTCAGCGTCTGTTCTGCCGGCACATTCAAGAAAGCCACCAATTCATCAATACTGCGCACATTCGGCGTATGAACCTTAGACAACTCTTTAGCAGCACTGTGACGTTCACCACTTAGCGGCAAAGTAGCAGCCAGCTCAACATTAGCCGCATAATCAGACCCATCACTATACGCAATTACATCCTCACCGCTTTCCGCCAGTACCTGAAATTCATGCGACCCCGTACCACCAATACTGCCTGTATCAGCCGCAACTGGTCGATAATCCAGACCCAGCCGGTCAAACACCCTGCAATACGCATTAAACATATCCTGATACGATTGTTGCAATGATTCAAATGTCGTATGAAAAGAATAAGCATCTTTCATCACAAACTCACGCGCCCGCATTACCCCGAAACGTGGCCGCACTTCATCACGGAATTTAGTCTGAATATGATAAAAATTCAGTGGCAATTGCTTATAACTGCGAATCTCACTGCGCACAATATCCGTAATCACCTCTTCACAGGTCGGTCCCAGACAGAACTCACGTTCATGGCGGTCAGTAATCCGCAATAATTCCTTACCATAAAACGACCAGCGCCCACTTTCCTGCCATAACTCCGCAGGTTGCACCACCGGCATCAGCAGCTCAATCGAACCGGCGCGATTCATTTCCTCACGCACAATACGTTCTACCTTGCGCAACACCCGTAAACCCATTGGCATCCAAGTATACAGACCACTGGCTAAACGACGAATCATCCCCGTCCGCAACATAAGTTTATGGCTGGCCAGCTCCGCTTCTGCCGGAGCTTCTTTCAAAGTCGAAATATAAAACTGACTGGCTTTCATAAAAATCTCCCAAAACAGCCGCCATTGTACCAGCCTCCAGCCACTAAAAAAGCATATCCCTTATAGTAAAAATAAATTTTTCAGCAACAAAAGCCTGAGCAAAATCCATTAGGCGTGATATGATTTATCTAAATCAACCACCAAATATCCACTATGAAATATCTGCTCATTTATAGCAGCCGCTTCGGCTACACCAAGAAAATAGCCCAGAAACTGGAAACGCAGTGGACAGGAGCTGGTATTACAGTAGACATAGTAAATCTCGCAGATGCTCCCATTCTCCAGTCAGGAGAATATGATAAAATAATTATTGGAGCCTCTATTCGCTATGGTCACTATGCAGCTGCATTGGCACCCTGGATTATTCAAAATCAGCACATCCTCAACAGCATCCCTAGTGCCTTTTACAGCGTCAGCATATTGGCCAACAAACCACATCGCAACACACCGCAAACCCATACTTATACGCGCAAATTCTTCGCCAAAAGCCCTTGGCAGCCTCAAACAATCGGCATTTTCGCCGGAGAATTGCACTATGCCAGATACAACATTATTGATCGATATATGATGCGCTTAGTAATGAAATTAAACAAAGGCGAAACCAATCTTAATGCGCATATCGAATATACAGACTGGAAAAAAGTAAGAGAATTTGGAGAACAGATACTTAAACTAACCAAATAAACTCAAACCTGATATTACAATCACAAAATTGCCTTTAAAATAAAAAATTGCATACTATTAAACACACAAAAAAATTTCATTCATAATGAATAAAATAACATCAAAATAAAACTATATTCTGAACCATCCCTACCAATTTAATTATTGCAATCTAAAGCATATAAACATAAAAATTAAAAACATTTTAAAATCATTATGATAAAAAAATTAATTGAAATAAACTTCCCTTCAGTCTAAAATAATCATATCTCTACCTAAATTATATATTCTTAATTAAGAATTTAAACTTATATTGTTAAAAACAAATAACAAATTGATTTAATCTGGTAGAAAAAAATAAAAACTCAGAAAATCATATTATTAACATAAAATTTGAATATAAGAATGATTTTTATATCTTATATATAAAAAAGGGGAAAATCTTCATTAAAACCGTTACAACCTCAATTCCATCATGTACAAAAATATTGTAATTATAAAATTCATAGTGCACTAAAAAGTAAATGTATAAATTCATTAATTTATTATTACGAAATACCAAATAGAGTTCAATAAAAAACATGATAATTAATACATTGAAATATTGATAATTGAAAGGAAATCATACCCAAATCAATAAAAACCAGCATACAAATACCAAATGTCAAATTAAATATTCTATTCAGAACTTATACAATTATAAAGTTAAATTAATTTAAAACTAAAAAAATAAAATAGTTACATACTATAAAATATATTTTACATAAAAATAAAACCTTATTAAGAACAATAAGTAAGAAAAAAATAAGCAACCCAAATTTATTAAAATCTACTCAAAGGACTACAATAATGATACAAACAGATAATGAAATGCCAAGTGAAAATAACAATAGCTCATATCAATACATATTTCCAGCTGGACATGGACAAAACACTATCAACAGCCAGATAAGTAACAATAACAATTATCAGCATATTAAAATACTATTCGAAAATACCAATGTTACAGATATTATTTTTTATCATTATAAAAATGATTTCATCATAAAAAATAAAAATAACGAAGATTCAGTTACCCTGACAGATTTTTTTAACACCGACCAAACCAATAAATGCCGTTTTACTTTTATCTTCAACGATAAAACATTCAATCCTGAAGATATAACTGATTTAGTCACCACCTTGAACGGTACCGAAAAAGATGATGTACTTAATGGCACCAATAACAACGACATTATTTATGGTGAAAGTGGTAACGATAAACTAAGCGGAAACGAAGGAAATGATCTCTTAATCGGAGGCGATGGAAACGATACTTTAAGTGGAGGCAATGGAGACGATATCCTAGTCGGAAGTGAGGGGGACGATATTCTTAAAGGCGATAGTGGTTACGACACCCTGATTGGAGGACCAGGCAACGATACCCTTTATGGCGGAAATTTCCATAAAGACCAATATATCTTTCAAAAAGGACATGGACAGGATATTATCATCGACAACGGTTATCAATACGACAAACAAGAGTATAACGATATCGTATTTGAACAAGCTAGCTCCATAAACGCTGAATTCATCCGTTCTAATATGGATTTAATCATCCTAGCATATGGTAACGACGATTCCGTTACTTTCAAAGACTATTTCGATCCAAACAGTAATTACAACAACGCCTTCAATTTTATATTTAAAGATAAAACTTTAAGTTACGATGATATTACTGCTATGTCGTTTACCTTAGGTGGTACTTCTGGTGACGATATCCTAAAAGGCTGGAATGGCAACGATATCATTGCAGGCGGTGCAGGTAATGACCAATTGTATGGTGGTAACGGTGTAGATAATATTTTTGGCGGTAAAGGCAACGACACACTCTATGGTGAAAACGGTAATGATTATTTAAGCGGTGGTGATGGTAATGATACTCTCAACGGCGGTGCCGATAACGATATCCTGTATGGTGGCGCTGGCGACGATACCTTAAATGGCGGTACTGGCTACGATATCCTTATTGGCGGTACCGGCAATGATACTCTTAGCGGTGGCAACTACGAAAAAGACCGTTACGAATTCGAAGCCGGCCATGGGCACGACATCATTACTGATAAAGGAAATTATTAT
>NZ_JAFNPG010000039.1:0-110019 GCF_026535815.1 Snodgrassella sp. B3088 | reverse complement strand
TCGTGGCTGCAACCCTACTAGCTCAAAATTTATTCACACATGGTTACGCTTTGGGGAAATTATGAGGGGATCTCTCAGTGCTTTGTATTAGATGCTCCAATATGAATGAATTAAAACAGCAAAACCTTGATTCATTTTTTCTCTTGCAACCTCAACGAATTCAAGCTCATCAATATTCTTTTCAAAAATTTCTTCACCTTCATCTTCTTCAATATCAAGATACGAAAAGTATGCATTCCATAAAAAACCGTAATTAGAGAATTGATAAAAATTTTTTATTCTTAGTTCAATTTCGTCTAAATCTTCATGATTTACCAGTATAGATATATAGTTAAACTGTTGTAGCCCGCCTAACCGGTGGTATAAATCCATAAAAAAACCGTGGAGAAGCGTGTATCTATTCCAGTATGCAATTTGTATTGCATCTGTTGGAAATGGAATAATTATCTTTTCATTACCTATGTCTGACGGATTCAGCGTATACGCACCCATATAAAAAAACATGACAATCTTCTTTCATTATTAATAAAATCTGAATAGCAGCAACTGATATGATTTATTTCAGCGTCTGGCTTTACTGGAGCGGGTACCCTACCCGCCCCTGTTTAGATTTCGTTATTACCACCATGTGTAATACAAAATTACATATCCTTCATTTATCAAGTATCTTGCATGTGTTATAAACGTTAATGTAGCATCAACATCTTCCATATACATTCCATCATCTTCTCCCAAAGACCCTGTTTCTATTTCATATTTCAAGTCTTTAATCGATTTTTCTAAATCATTTAAATCAGTCTCATCTACTCTTACCGTTGTCACATTAAACAGTTCTTTAATCCCTCCTCTATCGAAATACAAATCTTCAAAAAATTCATTCACATATTCAAATTCGTGCCAGTAAGCGATTACTTCTTTGCCTGTTTCAGGAAGTTCTATATCAGTATCAAATTTATTTAACGCAGTGTTTTTTACAGCGTACGCATACATATCTAGTCCCATTACTTATTCCTTTAATGTTTACTGTTACCAGAACATCGGAAGCTCTAGCCACCGTGTTGTGATGTCGTAAAAAATTATCTGGTAGCCAAAGTCCAGACTGGCTTTGTGCAGATTTCATCTTTGTTCGGTGCATCAGCAGTGAAAAAGGTGGGATCTGTGCAAAGACACTTGCATGGTCTGGACTTTGGCTAACTGATAATTTAGACATCAGAAAACAACACGGTGGCTAGAGCTTCCGATGTTTAATAAGGCTAGCCGTAGGCGTTTCAGCGTAAGCTGAATTCGGCAACGACCCCGTTTTACCGGTTGTTGCCTATCCTGCATTTAGTTTAAAAGTCGTTATTATTAATGGGCGTTCTTTTTTTTGAGGGGAATTTTTCGCGCGGATTCGAATAAATAATAAGTTTATTATGGTTTATTTCGGTGTATTTTGGTGTATCTTAGTTTATTTCAGTGAATTTTTATGTATATTAGTTCATTTCAGTATTATTTAATTCAATTCTAGTATATTTTTATTGAATTTTAGTTTATTATAGTATTCGTTATATTCAATATTAGTTTATTTTAGTGAATTTTATGTGAGTTTGATCATGGGTATTACAGCTGAAGAATTTTTGAAAACTGCTAAGAAAAGAGTTTCTAAGCTCGAGCCATTCAAAGACGATATTATTAAATTGAAACAAGAAAAAGTATCTAATATAGATATAGTTCGATTTCTGGAATTAAACGGTGTACGAACAAGCCAATCAAATGTATGTAAATACTTAAAAACTATACAAAGCGATCTAGAACAAGCTAAACCTAAAAAAGTACACACGATTAAAGCTCATGCTAAGTCCCTGGATATATCACAAACTAAAGACACACAAGAATCGAAAAAAAAACCGCTACCTTCCTGGGCAAGCAAAGACGATGTAGACGATTTATTTTAAGTAATTAAACATGATTGATTTATACGAAACAGATCAACAGCGCCAATCGATTGATATTCAGTCTTATTTGATTAGAAATCAGCCTGCAACAATAGCTGTCAGATGTGGCAACGATTCAATGAAAAATGCTGGTATTGGTATAGGTGATATTCTCATCATAGATAGATCATTAGAGGCCCGGAATTCAGATATCGTTATGGCCAATATCGGTGCTGCATTTACTATTAGACGGTTTGAATTAGTAAATGAAATAGCCTATCTCAATTTCGATAGCACTATTGGCAAATTTGATAACTACATTTTTCGTCCACAAGATAATATGGAAATTGTAGGAGTTGTAACCTTTGTCATAAAAGCAATTAGATAGCTTTATTTAAAATAAAAAAAGATTCTAGCTCTGCGTTTAGATATATGAAGTGGTCTATGTAGTTGTTATATGTATATAGCGTGTACTTTATGTGCAATCTACATTGCACTTTATGTACAATGTTATTTGCTCATAATGTACAAACATATGTTTTTATATAGGTTTTTCTAAACGAATTTTTTTTAATTTTTATATGCTTTTAGAATATATACAAAGTGAAAACGCTTTTTTTTATGTTTTTAGAATATTAAATGGGCGAATGAAGGTTTGAACTTCATTTTTTTATGTAAATGTAATATTTATTTTGAATAATAGAAATTAAAGATAAAAAAAGGCCTGACTAATTAGTTAGTCACTGCCTTTAATTTTTAGTTTTTTTCTGATGCTTAATCTGATACTGTCCACGTCTTCAGGCGACTTATCTGGCTTATCTGGTGGCTCAGTTTGTTTCTGGGTAGATTGGATTATTGATAGAGTTGAAAGAGCTTTATGTGAGCGAATAACTTCATCCCATTTAACAGATGAGTGAACGATAAAATTAGCCCAGCCGCGACTGGCAACAAACGACATATAAGCTGGCACGTCATTATATTCTTTTATCAGCTTTTCCAGCTGACTGACCCATTTTTTCTTACTTTGATTAGACTGCTTAATCTTCCCAGTTTTGATAGTGCGTGAATCAAGAAACAAATGCCATTGTTCAAGTGGTATCGATTTAGGTAGCCAAAAACCGTCTCTGTCCTTATGAAAGTTAGATTCAATAGGTGTGACGGCTTGGCCACGTAGTTTACACAGCTGAGCACGTAATTTATCAGCATTAATGCGCCAGTTCATTCGCCCAAAAAATCCAGCCCGGCGATACTCTAGAACACCGAGCTGTTCCACTAATACCTTACGCGCTTTTTCATATCCTCGACGCTTTAAAGAGAATTGATCTAAAAAATCTTTGTGCGTCTGAAAAAACCAGCCATTCCGTTCTGGATATTTTCGTTCAGATACTTGTGCCCACCAAATAAATTTTGCTAAAACAACTGCCACCTTTGGACATTTACATAGCTGCAAAATATCATCATGGACTATAAAGTCTGGGTTTAAAGTTTTAGCTAAATCAGAAACGTACATTTGAGATAAAATCAGGGTTTGTTTTTATAAGCTACCGCTATAGATTCGACAGTTACAGCATGGTTAGTGAATTCTGCAATTTTAATAGCCGTCTCTAATGGTGCCTTACGATGGCCATGAGCAATTTGACTTACCCACGTATAATGTTTATCTAACTTATTGGCCAAGAATTTAACTCTGCCTCTTTCTTGAGATAACCATTCTAACAGAGTGCAATCTCCGGTCATAAAAAACTCCTTTTTGAAAATTATGTTTAAAAAACACTATTAATGTTACCTGTAGCTAACATTTGAAGTCAATCTTTTCTAAAACTGCCTTTCCCATGAGAAATATAAATTTATAGATAATCACCTAATGACATCATTATCCGAACGCATCAAATTCAGATTACGTACCCTTAACAAAACACAGGCAGGACTTTGCAGATATTGCAAAGTTAAAGCTCCATCTGTTTCTAAATGGTTAAGTGGTATGACTAAAACACTAAAAGGTGAAAACCTTTTACGTGCAGCTGAGTTTTTGGAATGTGATCCCGATTGGCTAGCAACAGGAAAGGGCTTCTGGCAACTAAATTCATCAAAAACAACTGAACAAGACACCTTTACAGAAAATACAGAATCTCAAGCTTTTCCGGAATTTGAATTGTTTGCAATAAGCCCTCTATTCTTAAGTGAATTTATTATCAGCACATCAGATATAAATTCTTCAATATCATCTATCGAATACACAGAAGAACAATATAGAAGAATGTTTGGCTCTAAAGATCCTCAAAATTTAAATATTACTAATATTAAAGTGGACAACATGTCCGGAACTTTAGAACCTGGAGATTTAGTTTTTGTTGATACATCTATTAAAAAATATGATGGGGACGGTATTTATCTATTCGTATTTTCCAACCACTTACATCTAAAAAGATTACAAATGGTTGGGAATATTCTCATGGTTATATCTGATAATCCTAAATACCAGACATGGAATATTTCGCAAAAAGAAAAATCTAACATGAGCGTTCTGGGTAAAGTTTTGATATCACAATCTCAAATATTTCAACGTTTCTAAAGCGTTTCTAATTTAAATTAATCTAAATATTTGCCAAAAAGACACACTTTTTTTTACAAAGTTAGCTACAGCTAACAAAAAAGCTTGCTTTTAGTGTTAGCTGTAGCTAATATGTACGTATTGAAAACGTTCTTTAACAACTTAGTCCGAATAATCCTGATTTAACAATAGGTTTTATTTTTGGTTATTAGCAATAATGTTTCTTTCAAGAAACATCTTATATTTGCAACATAATAAGCAAAGTTATATGAGCCTTAAATCAGTAACAAGGAGAAGATTTACTACTTATCAAATTTGAACATAAGTAGTAAGGCGCGACATTCTGCCCGTTGCGCAATCAGTGAGAAGCCCGACAAGTAGAGACAAAAATCTCCGACGGGGAAGCAGAACCGCCTAACTGCGAAATTTACATTATTACGTTGAGTAACTCCGTACCAGTGTAAGGCGTGGCGGAAATAACGGCAGTCCAGATTTAAAACTAAGCAGCTTGTATAGCAGGCTGCTTGAATTTTAAATTTTTAAGAGAGGAAAAAAAATGATTAGTAGCCTTATAAAACTATGTAATCAAGTATCATGTTTTGATAGAGTAAGTTTACAAATTAAAAAACCCGTAGCAAATTTCTACGAAATTTATATAGAAGTTCCTACAAGTAACGGGTCAAACTCGGTTTCTTTTAGAATAGTAGATAACCCCATTGAAAAAGCAGAATCAATAATTAGAGTAGATAATACACTTGATTGGTTAAAAAAATTCGCTCGTCCGAGTTTACCTGTACAAGAATATGATTTCCGTTTGTTCATTTATTTAGTTATTACCATTGATTCACTTGTGATAACAAATATCTTATTAAATAGAACCTTAAATGAGAAACATTTTATTAGAGTAGAATATGATGGTGATGAAGATTACGGTTATGCAAGTGATTATACAAATGAAGGTATCACCAGTATCTGTAATTTTCTTTTGAGTTCTCATTTGAAGAGAAAAAATCAAAAAAGTTCAAAAAAATAAATCATTATTCCGTACGCAAACAAAGCCTGTTCAGTAAACAGGCTTTTGTTTTTAACTAAAAGTAGAGGAAATATTGTGAAAAAACAGTTAATTTCTTTAATGAATAAAATTAAAGATTATCAAACAATGCAATGTCGTATTGATAAGGATTGTAAAACTAATATTTATTTTATTTCTATTCGACAGGAATTTAGAAAAATTGAACACTATTTCAGTGTAACTTTAATGACTGATAGAAACGAAGATGATGAATCAAAGGATCTAAAATCAATAAATGATTTCCTAGAATTAGATGCTGGCAAAGAATTAATTTATGCTCACCACTGGTTAAATACATATTGTTTTGAAGAGACAAAAGAACAAATTGATAGGGTTGATTTCAGTCCAATTTTTAATCTTTTAGCAAAACCCATAATTCCGAGTGGACGTTTTGTAATTTATCTTAGGGTAAATAATCCCATTAGTGAAATTGAAGTAATGTTTGAATCCTATAAGTTCAAAGAAGAATCTAGTGTATCGAAATTCGAATATAGCAATGATGGAGTTAAAAAAGCCTGTGATTTTATGTATTCGAAATTACATACTAATGATAAAACTAATACGCATTCATAATAACTAACATGTTATTAATGATAACAATCTGTCAGAAAATTTAAGCCTGTTCAATGAGCAGGCTTTTGTTTTTTGACCGTATTCGGAGTAACAATGAACAAGCTAAAACATATATTGATGGTAAGTTTACTTTCAGTATCATTTATGGCCAGTGCTGAAGATAATAATTTATTAACTGGTGACCCACGCCTTTCTTGTGAGGCGGTTTTATGTCTTTCTTCAGGTGATCGCCCTAATGAATGCACTCCCTCTCTGAAACGTTATTTTTCCATTAAAGCAGAGAAAATGTCAGATACCATCAGAAAACGAAAAGATTTTCTGAGTATTTGCCCATCCAGTAAAGAAAAAGGTATGCCGGAGCTTATCAATGCAATAGCAAACGGTGCCGGCAGATGTGATGCAAATGAATTAAACAGAGTAATGCAGCGTAAGAAAACAATCAGAGAATGCCACAAAACAGGATTATGGAAAAACGAGACCACCTGTACAGATAAAACTATTATCTACATTGAACCTAAAAAGCCTAAATATTGTACAGCATATGAACAGCAGGGTTGGACTTATCAAGTTGACCAGGTGAAATATGTTGGTAATCCAGATCAAGGCGGTCGGTGGGTAGATAATAAATAGTTTCCTCTCTCTCCCTTTTAGTCTTGGGGGATTTTCCCCTACTATCAGTTACCCATTCTGTTAGTAGGGGCTTTTTACAAAAGAAAAGTCATTTCTAGAAATGCGCGCAAAGTGACTTTTTCTTTGTAAACAGCTATTTTATTAGGAGTATTAAAAATGAAAGCAGTACATTTTTTGCTACAAGGAAAAGGGGGCGTAGGTAAAAGCTTCGTTGCCAGTTTAGTTGCTCAATATTTGCGCGATACAATCGGAAAAGATAAAGTCGCTTGCTATGATACAGATCCAGTTAATCAAACATTCTCCCGTTATGCTGCTTTGAAAACGAAAACTGTCAATATTCTGGAAAAGGACAATAATATCAATTCTCGCAATTTTGACAGCTTAATTGAAGAAATTATTAATAGTAAAAAAGAAATAGCAGTAATTGATAATGGTGCGGCAACATTTATTCCGTTGTTGCATTATATGGCTGAAAACATGATTGCGGATATGCTAAAAGAAATGGGCATTGAAGTAATTATTCATGTGGTACTTACTGGCGGCCAAGGTCTTGAAGATACTATTGTTGGATTAAATACCGTATTGGAACGGCTCAACGGTAGGGTAATGGTCTGGAGTAATGAATATTTCGGTGATGTTGTTCGAAACGATAAAGAGGTTTCAGAATTCAATGTTATCAGCAAAAATCAAGACAAGATAGTTGGCATTATCACAATTCCGAACCGAACCAAAGACACTTTTGGCAAAGATATTGAGGTGATGGTAAAAAACAATCTGACTTTTGAAGAAGTAAAAAGCTCATCTTTATTCACACTAATTCCTCGTCAACGTTTACTGACTGTACAGCGTGATATATTTGCACAACTGTCACAATTCACATTCAGCGGTAATATTTTGACGACGGAGCAATAGTTCATGGACTCGGAAATCAAACACATCATAAATAAGGTGTTTGAGATTACAAGCGTTAAGCTTGAACCTACAGATCCTTTGGTTGCTGTACTGTTAATGCAGTACAGCTTTATTAATGATGTTGCATCCAAACTAAAAACTGACCAGCTGGCAACTAATGGAGATTTTATCAATCTGTTTACAACCAAAGCAGACGAATTAATTGATGCTATAAATCGCCTTGAAAAGAACCGGCAGGCTTTACTTATAGAAATATTAGAAAAAAACGAGGAAAAGGTTAACCAGCTTGAAAATCACGTGTATGCGCGACTAAAAGGGAATTTCAGTAATATTTCTACAAACAACAAAGAAATTACTATTATTCTCTATCTCTCGATTTTTTCTGCTCTTTGTTGTGCTGTTGGTAGTATTTTTTCTATTTTTCGATTGTTTAACTAATCAATAGATTCAAAATTTAACGACTTAGCTGTTATAGATAGCTAGGTCGTTTTAATTTTGAATTCATAGATTCAATGATATGTCTGACGTTAATAAATACAACTTGGATTATTTATTATGCTGATTAATGATATTAAAACTATTGAGACAGAAAAAATATCTGTTTCTTATACGCCGGAAGAATTTCCGCATTTTAGATTGTTGCCTAGTCCAACCGAAGCAGGCAAAAAATATTGCCTGTTTCTTTATGTTGATAAAAATAATTATCTGATTCTAGAGACAGGTATACAACGATACAAAGCCATACAACGACTAAAACGGTTCATGGATACGTCTAATTATCGTGTTTTTGAAATCATCTATTAAGAAAAATATTGTGGAACCTACAGGCTTAAAAACTTACACAGCTGATGAAGTTGCAAAAATATGTCAGTGTCACACACAGACTATTCGAAAATATATTAAAGACGGTCAATTACGTGCAGTTAAATTTGGCCGTGCCTATGTAATAAAAGAAAGTGACCTTGACGATTTCATGCATCGTATTGAAAATATGCAATTGCAAGCGTCACTCCAACGAGAGAGTGAAAAAAAATGTCATTATATCAACGAGAAAACGGGGTTTGGTATTACAGCATTACATTACAAAGCGGTAAACGAATTCGCGGAAGTACTAGGACTAAAGACAGAAAATTAGCAGAAGAGTTACACGATAAATTGAAGTATGAAACATGGAGACAAATAAATTTAGATGAAAAACCAAAATATCTATGGGATGAGGCAGCCCTAAGATGGATTAAGGAAAAAAAAGGGATTAAAAAAAGTATAAAGGATGATATATGCCGACTTCGACAGCTGCAAGAGTTGAGAGGAATTTATATACATCTGATTGATAAACAAATGATTATGTCAATAATTAATCAAAAGGATATTTCCAATGGTACTAAAAATAGATATATAGCCTTGATTCGATCAATCTTAAATGCGTGTGTTCAAGATTGGGATATGCTGGAGCAGGCACCAAAACTCAAACTATTTAAGGAGCCTAAACACCGAATGAAATGGCTAAGGCCAGCGGAAGCCAAAAGACTGTTAAATAATTTGGTTCCATATATGGCTGCTATGGCTGAATATGATTTAGCTACAGGTTTAAGGCAGAGAAATATTTTTGATTTGAGATGGTCACAAATTGATTTTTTAAAACGAACATGTGAATACTATCCCGAAGATATGAAATCAGATAAACCGTTAGTGATACCGTTAAATGATACCGCTATAAAAATTCTAGTTAAACAATTAGGTAAACATGATGAATACGTTTTTTTAAATTCACGTCATAAACCTGTTAAATCTCTGAATTACAAACTATGGCGAATTGGTGTGGCTAATGCAGGCATTGATGAAGACTTTAACTGGCATGATTTAAGACATACATGGGCTAGTTGGCTAGTCCAAGATGGAGTTTCATTGTATGCACTAAAAGAAATGGGTGGCTGGAAATCTTTAGAGATGGTGCAAAGATATGCTCATTTGGCACCAGAGCATTTAATTCAGCATGCATCAAAGATTGACAATATCATGGCAAATGAATGTCACAGTTTTGTCACAGGTGCTAGTTTGGGGGGAGGGAATATAACGCTAGATCAAATGCGTAAGATATTGAAAAATATGGAGGAAAAATGGTGGGTCGTGAGCGATTCGAACGCTCGACCAACGGATTAAAAGTCCGCTGCTCTACCGACTGAGCTAACGACCCTTTGGCTCCCCGACCAGGGCTCGAACCTGGGACCTGCGGATTAACAGTCCGTCGCTCTACCGACTGAGCTATCAGGGAAAGGAAGAGCGAATTATAGGTGGCGTTGCGCACTTCGTCAACCCTTTCGTTCTAAATAGACATTATCTTTAATGCAAACCACTGTAAATAATATACATTTAATTTTTGAATTTCATAAAACATGGGAAGTATTCATGTGTAAAAGCTGATGGATTAACTGAATGATTATTAAGTATGGTTTTAAAAATGTTCAGAAAGAAATTCAGCCAGTTTATGATGGCAGATTCCAAATTTATACAGTATTGTTGTTTAAATATATTGAATTGATTTGGTTCAGAATAAAAGATTTTTGCCAAGCTGAAATTTTGGACAAATATAAAACCGGCTGTAACAATACGTTCTCAAAATCAGCAAAAATTAACTTTGGAATTCTAATACTCTATTGTGTGATAATTTTGCTATTTTTTTGAAATTAATATGAATAGTCAGCAAAGCCGGTTCAGTAAAGGCAGAATACAATTTCTATATATGAGTTAATGTTCCAATTATTGGGACATTAGATAACGATGCACTGAGACTAAACCAATTTTTCCTTTTTCAAGCCACACACATTTTACTCTCATAAATAACTAAACTTCTCGCATTCTATTATGCTAATACTATGGATAGGCGTAATCCACAATCAAAGGAGCATGGTCGGAAAACTTAACATCTTTGTAGACGCTTGCTTGCTGCGCACAGGCTGCCAGATTTGGCGTGGCCAGATGATAGTCTATACGCCAGCCTACATCTTTTGCATAAGCCTGCCCTCTATTGCTCCACCATGTGTAGCCGGGTATTTCCGGATACAAGGTGCGCCAGATGTCGACCCAGCCCAGTTCATTAATTACTTGACTTAGCCACTGGCGCTCTTCCGGCAAAAAACCAGAATTCTTCAGATTACCCCGCCAGTTTTTTATATCAATATTTTGATGAGCTATATTCCAGTCACCGCAAATCAGAATATCTCGTTGTGATGTCTGCAAGTCTCGCAGTATAGGCAGAAATTTATCCATAAAACAAAACTTAGCCTGCTGCCGCTCTTCTGAACTACTGCCAGAAGGCATATATAATGAAATAACTGTTAATTGACCAAAATCTGCACGCACGTATCGGCCTTCTCTGTCAAAATCCTCCCAACCTAATCCAATTTGAATAGCATCCGGCTGCTGTTTACTATATATAGCCACACCACTGTAACCTCGTTTAAGAGCGGTATGCCACGCCCCATGCATGCCCAGTGGATGCTTCATCTCTTCTGTCATATCAGCTTCCTGCGCCTTTAGTTCCTGTACACACACGATATCTGCCTGAGCCAGAGCAAGATAGTCAATAAAACCTTTACTGGTGGCAGAACGTATTCCATTAACGTTGGCAGAAATGATGCGCATCCGCATGTCCTTTCGTTTGATGATAAAATTTAAAGCTTAAGTTTTTGTATTCCATTTTATCATTAAGGATAGTTATGTCTGATTTTCGTCTGGATTTTCTGCATTTTGCCTTGCAACAAAAGGTTTTAAAATTTGGCCAGTTTACTACTAAAGCGGGCAGACAAACGCCCTATTTTTTCAATGCCGGTCTCTTTAATGATGGCTATAGTATTTTGCATCTGGCACGGTTTTATGCTCGTTCTATTCTGGAAAGCAAAATTGAATTTGATATGCTGTTCGGACCAGCTTATAAAGGCATCATTCTGGCTGCTGCAACGGCGATGATGTTGGCTGAACAAGGACGTAATGTACCTTACGCATATAACCGTAAAGAAGCCAAAGATCATGGTGAAGGTGGTGTATTAGTCGGTGCACCTTTACAGGGGCGCGTACTGATTATTGATGATGTCATTTCAGCTGGTACTTCGGTTCGTGAGTCGGTAACAATTATTCAGCGAGAAGGGGCAACTGCTGCCGGAGTAGCCATTGCACTGGACCGAATGGAAAAAGGCCAAGGTATGCAATCTGCTGTTCAGGAAGTACAGCAGCAATATCAGATTCCAGTGTTGGCTATCGCTACTCTGGATGATTTGCTGCGTCTACTCGAAAATGATTCAGCTTTGGCTAGTTTTCATCATCCGGTGACTGAATACAGACAGCAATATGGTGTGTAAAATTTGTCTGGTTCTAGCAAAAAGGATTGCATGAATGATTTATACAATCTTATGTTTACAATTTGATTATCTTTAGCTGGTATTGACCAGATGAATGTTGAACAATTACTTAGTCATTATGGCTATATGGCCATCTTTATTGGCAGTATTCTTGAAGGTGAAACCATTTTGACCTTGGCTGGCTTTTTTGTGCATAAGGGTTATCTGCTATTTTTACCTTCTATATTATGTGCTGCCGGTGGTGGTATGCTGGGAGACCAGTTGTGTTTTTTTCTTGGTCGCTATTATGGTACGCGTCTAATACAACATTTTCCTAAATTGGATCCAATGGTACGGAAAACTGACCGACTTCTTTGTAAACATAGTTCATTGATTATTGTTGGGGTACGTTTTATGTATGGACTGCGGATCGCTGGTCCCATAGCCATTGGTATGAGCAAAGTACCTTTCCGCCGCTTTATTCTGCTTAATTTACTGGGCGCATTGATCTGGGCAACTATAATAGTAAGTTTCGGCTATGTATTCGGACAATCTGCACAGTGGTTGTTTACTCAGTTTGAGCAATATACTGAAATTGCTTTAGTTGTTGCTCTGTTGATAGCTGCAATAGTTCTGGCTGTTTATCTTTATATTAAACATCGGCACAGTAAACAAGACTGATTTATTTTTCGCTAAGCAGGTGTATGCAACCTATATAAAATGTTTAACTTGAATAATTGTTTGATTCAGATTTTGTTTTTTTCAATATAAGTAAGTAAGAAAAAAACCCGCATCAGCGGGTTTTTTCTTCTAAATTCAGATTCTAAACCTGGATTAGAATGTGTGTTTTAAGCCAACACCAAAGGCGGTAGTTTTGTCTTTACCATTGCTTTCGCCGTTACCTTCGCGCAACCAGCCTGCTTGTACGTTAGCGGTTGTACTTTTAGAGAATGCATAGTCAGCACCAAGTACAACCTGATCGTATTTGGTATTTTTCTCTTTGGTACCGTTGATTTTTACATCCCAGCCATGAACATAGGACAATTTCGGGAAAATATTACCAAAGTAGTAGCCTACTGTCAGAGCAGCTTCCTGACCCTGATTGTCCATAGTCAAGTGATGGTCACCAATATCAACTTTTTCTTTTGTAGCCGGATCTACGATACTCAGGTTGTTCAGACCACGGAAGTAAGAGCTGGTATTTTTGGTGTATTGATAGCCCACACCAACAAATAAGTTGTTAGCATCGTAACCGCCTTCAATACGGTGTACCTGTCCATCTTTCATATCTTTTTTTAGACCATCTACTTTAACAGCAGAGTTTTTCAGGTAATCAAAACCATATTTGGCAAAATAACCAGCATTCTGATAATTCACTCCAACGCTATATTTATCGCCGGAGCCAATACCATGATCGTATTCCGCATTGCGATCGCCGCCATTAACGTTATCACGTGGAGAATATAAAGCGCTTAATTTGAAGCCAGCAAACTCTGGAGAATTGTAAGCAATACCTACATAACGTGCTCCAGTACGGGTGAATTTACCCAAACCTAAAACCTGGTTGTTGTATTCCCACGGATCTACAGCATCCATATTGGCCTTCATGGCATTACTGATGCGACCAGCTCGAATAGTACCGAAATCACCTTGCAATCCTATGAAGGAATCACGATTAGCCCAGCCATCAGCTTTACCATCATTGTTACCCAAATGAATAGCAGATTCTACCTGCCAAATAGCTTTCAGACCGTTACCTAAATCATCAGAGCCTTTAAAGCCAATTCTTGAACCATAGTCAGCAATACCATTCTGGTATGGACCACGGCTTTCTCCACTGGTTTTAGTGGAAGAAGTTTCATAGCCTGCTTTCATTTGGCCGTACAAAATAACCTCTGCCATAGCAGCAACCGGTAATGTAGTTAAAGCTAAAGCAATCAGGGTTTTTTTCATTACTGTATTCCTAGTTTCAACGTCAATAATACAAACCTCAAAAACCAAATGAAGCACTTTTGAAGTTTTAGATCAATCGTCAAAATGACGAGTGTGCGGAATATAAAGGTCGGATATTAAAAAAGCAAACCTTCAGATCCGATTTCGAGCATGAGAAAATTTTACTTGTAACTGATTAAGTAAAATACGTATAAATAAATATCAGAAATGTTTTTAAATAGTCGTAATAACCTTTGAATTGATATTTAGATGCACTGATTCATGCATTATGTTCACACTAATCACCATCTGAAGTATATTTTTAGATATTTGAAAATTTTTATTTAGAAAAGTCAGTTACAACACTTTTATTACGGTTTTTGATAAGCAATATTGAATCTTTAGCTGATACCTAGGCATATATTAAAACTACAAAGTGCTTATCAGAAAATTCTTATTTATAAATCGTTGCTGATGATTAACTATTCAACATAAATTTGTAGATTGCAATTTTTATTATATATTAGTAAGTAAAATCGATTGAGGAAGAAATATATTCTCTTTAATTGACAATATAAAAATTAAATATCCCAGTACAAAAGATAATGACCATTCAGATGAAAGATTTACAAGAAAAATCATTAAATATATAGACACTTTCTTATTGTACTAATGATTTTATATTGATGTTACAGTACAGCCTTTAAGTGTGGATAAGCTTTTCTATTTTCTAAAATTCTAATCAATATTTGTTCTTATATAACTTGTTGAATATAACAACTACTAATGAATAATGAAACCATTCGATCTGCTATGCTATTCAATAGATATTCTGACTTATAGATTTAATAAATAAATTTTATATAAATTAATCCCCGACTAAGAACAGTTTTTAAGTGTCCTACTGTCGGGGATTAATTTTAAATACTAATCAGTATGTATTAACAACCAATTAGAAAGTGTGTTTCAAGCCAACACCAAAGGCAGTAGTTTTGTCTTTACCTAAGCCATCGCCGTTACCTTCACGCAACCAACCAGCCTGTACATTAGCGGTAGTGCGTTTAGAGAAGTCATAGTCAGCACCTAACACAACCTGATCGTATTTAGTGTTTTTCTCTTTAGTACCATTAACTTTTACATCCCAGCCATGAGCATAAGAGATTTTCGGGAAAATGTTACCAAAGTGGTAGCCAACAGTCAGAGCGGCTTCCTGACCCTGATTGTCTTCAGTCAGTTTGTGATCACCAACATCAAGTTTTTCTTTAGTAGTTGGGTTAACAACGCTCAAATCATTCAAACCACGGAAGTAAGAACTGGTATTTTTGGTGTACTGATAGCCAACACCAACAAACAAGTTGTTAGCATCGTAGCCACCTTCAACACGGTGAACCTGACCATCTTTCAGGTCTGATTTCAAACCATCTAATTTAACAGCAGAGTTTTTCAGGTAGTCAAAACCGTATTTAGCATAGAAACCAGAGTTGTGGTAGTTCAAACCAGCACTGTATTTGTCACCAGAACCGATACCACGCTCGTATTCTGCGTTACGATCGCCACCATTCACGTTGTCACGTGGAGAGTACAAAACGTTGAAGCTGAAACCAGCCCATTCTGGAGAATCATAGGCGACACCAACATAACGAGCATCGGTACGGGTGAATTTACCCAGACCTAATGCTTCATTGTTATATTCCCAAGCATCTACAACGTCCATATTAGCGTTAATGGCATTGCTGATACGACCAGCACGGATAGTACCGAAATCAGTTTGCAGACCTATGAAAGAGTCACGGTTAGCCCAGCCATCAGAACCGCCATCACTATTACCCAAATGAATACGGGATTCTACCTGCCAGATAGCTTTCAAGCCATGGCCAAGGTCTTCAGAACCTTTGAAGCCGATACGTGAACCATAGTCACCGATACCATTCTGGTATGGGCCACGTGATTCGCCACTAGATTTAGTAGAAGAAACTTCATAGCCTGCTTTCATTTGGCCATACAAAACAACCTCAGCCATAGCGGCAACCGGCAAAGTGGTCAAAGCCAAAGCAATCAGGGTTTTTTTCATTGCTGTATTCCTTTTCTATGTCGAAAAAACAAACTTCAAAAACCTAATGAAGAGCTTTTAAAGTTTTGCATTAATCGCCGCGTTAGCGATTTCATGGCTGTCAATATAATGCTTTAGTTGCAAAAAAACAAATTCATTTGCAAACACACAACACTTTTAGCAACCTGCACCGCGGCAAATAATAGTTAACTCACTATATAAATCAATAAAATCATATGTTTATTTTGATAATAATACATTAAAATAATTTATTATTCTTATTTAAAAGTGTTGTAGTTTTTCAACACATTAATTGAAATAAATAATCATATTGGCAATTGCATATTATGAATCAGACAAATTTTATGTAGTTTGCCACTGATTTTATCACTAGGTAGTTTTTACCATACTTTTAACTACCATAATCGTCAACCCATAAAGGCCTGCCAAAATTCTGCCCGTTTTACTAAGTCTTATAAACGAGCAGATTAAAGATTATCAAATTCAAGAAAAACAAATCTATATTCTAGTTTCAATCTGTTCCAGTTTGACAGGCGTACCTTGCACTGCGTCTGGCTGACTCTGTAATCTGTCTTTGCGTCGTAATTTAGATTGAGCGGAACTTTCAATATTATCGGAGACAATAATATTTGTACTGGTTTCAACCAGTATCAGCCCACCCAATTCAGCAATTTGAGACAATTCTATATCTACTGTTTCAGGGATGCTGACAATCAACTGATCGGCTTCTGGCTGTTTAGTTTGTACGGCAGATGCTGTGCCTAATTTTACCGGTTTATCAGTGGTCGTAGGATACTGAACTGACTCCATCTGAGCTAGAACATGAGTAATCACATTCTTTGCTTGTGCTACTGCCTGCTGTACCAAGATATTGTCATCTATATACAGATGAGCTGGCTGAACTGAGCAATCAGCAGCTTGATTTCCAATATTTTCAGGATGAAGTACGTGCTCAGTAGTCTGCTGCACTTGCGCTGCAATGGCATGGATATCAATATTGCGGCTGATTTTACGTGCTGAAATGATGTAGCTGCGTTTTTTCTTACCATTCTGTCGCCGGCTGTTTTTATCATGCCGCGATTTATGGCGTTCATTTTTTGCCTCTCCGCCCGATAAGGTAATAATCAAGGGATCAGTTGCCTGATTTTCATCAATTAATTCAATATTATTTACTTGCTGGGCTGGAACTTCATTTTTGCCAGAAGTACGCTGACGGCGGCGGCGAGAATTATTTTGCTCCTGCCTGATACTACTGCTTTCCTGACTGATTTCGGATGACGTTTCCGTCTGAGATACATCATATTTGTCAGAACGTTTTTCTTCACGGCGATTACGCTGCTCATTTGCAGTACGAACTGCTGCTATGTGAGTTGCTTGTGTTTTATTTTCAGAATGATGCTCGCCTTTTTTAGCTGTTTCGGCATTTTTAGATAGACGGCTACTAGTGCGCGACTGTCGGCGTTCGTGTGGCTGATTTTTCTGCTGTCTGGATTTAATAGTTCTTTCAGCATGAGAAGCGCTTGGCGAAACTGGATCGGCTGGTTTTGCACTGAAAAGATTACTTAGCCATCCTGAAAGTTTTTTCCACATACCCGGTGCTGTATCTTTTTCTACAACTACCTTCTCAATAACCGGAGCCGGCTGAGTATGATGTATCCCTTTCACTGCTGCTTCCGGTCTAACAGGTTTGTTCTGTCCAATTGAAAATGGTAGTTCACCAATGTTTTCAGGTTCCTGTACTTGATGGTAACTGGGAACAGTATTTTCTTCTATGTTATCAGTACGAACACGGGTAACACTGTAATGCGGGTTTTCGAGATGAATATTCGGAATCAGTAACACGCATACATCCAGCCGCTCTTCCAATCCGAATAACTCGGCACGCTTTTCATTTAAGAGAAAAGTAGCCACATCCACCGGTACCTGTACGCGTACTTCGGCAGTGTTATCTTTCATTGATTCTTCCTGAATGATGCGGAGAATATGTAATGCTGTTGATTCAATACTACGAATGGAACCAGTACCGGCACAGCGCGGGCAAATGGTATGGCTACTTTCACCAAGAGAAGGCTTCAGACGTTGTCGCGATAATTCCATTAAACCAAAACGCGACAACTTAGCCATCTGTACCCGTGCACGATCTTTTTTCAAGGCTTCGCGCAAGGTGGTTTCAACATCACGCTGGTTTTTACTATTTTCCATGTCTATGAAGTCAATCACAACTAATCCGCCAAGATCACGTACGCGCATCTGGCGGGCAACTTCTTCGGCTGCCTCCATATTAGTTTTGAATGCTGTGTCTTCTATATCTGCTCCACGGGTGGCTCGGGCAGAGTTTACATCAATGGAGACTAACGCTTCAGTATGATCAATGACGATGGCACCACCGGACGGGAGGGCAACTTCACGGGAAAAAGCAGACTCAATCTGCTGTTCTATCTGAAAACGAGAAAAAAGCGGAGTATGGTCAGTATAATGACGTAAGCGACTGATATATGCCGGCATCACATAGGACATGAACTCACGGATCTGATCATATACTTCCTGCGAATCAATCAGTATTTCTCCAATATCAGGCTGGAAGTAATCGCGTATGGCACGAATAAGTAGTGAGCTTTCCATAAACAGCAGATAAGGTTTGTTGTGCTGTTGTGCGGCCTGCTCAATGGCTCGCCATAGCTGTACCAGATAATTTAAATCCCATTGCAGTTCTTCTGTACTGCGACCAATACCGGCAGTACGTGCAATCAGACTCATACCACGCGGGGTATCCAGCTCACTCATAGCCTGCTTGAGTTCCTGCCGATCTTCACCTTCAATTCGGCGTGACACACCACCACCTCGAGGATTATTGGGCATCAATACCAGATAGCGTCCGGCCAGGCTAATAAAAGTGGTTAGCGCTGCACCTTTGTTCCCTCGCTCATCCTTTTCCACTTGTACAATGACTTCTACGCCTTCGGACAAGACATCCTGTATACGAGCCCGTCCACCTTCATAATTCTGAAAATAGCTGCGCGATATTTCCTTGAATGGTAAAAAACCATGGCGATCTGTGCCATAGTCAACGAAACAAGCCTCCAGTGAAGGTTCAATGCGAGTAATGATACCTTTGTAGATATTGCCTTTACGCTGTTCCTTACCCAGTGTTTCGATGTCAAGATCAAGTAGACTTTGTCCATCTACAATAGCCACGCGCAATTCTTCTGCCTGCGTAGCATTGAATAACATTCGTTTCATGAATACCTCGTTATGTGCACTGACGAGGCGTTGTAATTAGTATTTGACACCCGTAGCCTTGCCAGATTGTTTTATATACGGCAAATTAAGCAGGCTTTCATCATAAAGAAGGTATAAAGAGCGTTTTGACTATTCAGTATCATTATGCTTTCTGAACAGCATGTACTGGATAATTTTACAAACAATCCAAGCACTTAATCGGGGGAGCCAGTCTTCTGTTATTCAGTCAGGTGCTTGGGCTCAGTAGCGGCTGCGTTATCCGGTTTTGTCCTGCCCGATGACGTCTGAAGCCGTGGCTTGCCACCTGATGGAGTCAAACTTAATCACTAACCCTTGCTGCCGAGGGCTGGTCAGCAACATGGGGAAATACGCCTGCTACAGTGCGTTTTTCCAGTAAATACGTTAACATTTCATTGTTTGCAGCCAAAAAACGATTACATGCGTTTTTCAGCTCCGGGCCAAATGCGCCTTTTTTATGGTTCAGTCTTGCTTGCCGTGAATTCTTACGGCGAAAACAACTGATGACTTTTATTTATTTATAAAAGCTTACGGATTATAAGCAATATGACGGTTTTAAGCAAAGATTCAGTGCAGTTTTTATCTGTCGGTGCCGAAAGTGCTGGACAGCGACTGGATAATTATTTGATACGGGAATTAAAAGGTGTGCCAAAAAGTCATATACAGCGCATCATCCGCAGTGGTGAGGTTCGTTTGAACAAAAAACGCTGCAAAGGAACTGACCGAATTGCCGTTAACGATGAAATCCGTTTACCACCCATTCGTGTTGCCGACAGAATGGCTTGCCCTGATTATTTAGCAATTCCAGCACATGAATTTGAAATCATTTATGAAGACGATGTTTTGCTGGTTATAAACAAACCATCCGGCGTCGCGGTTCATGGTGGTAGCGGCGTTAGTTTTGGTGTTATTGAGCAGCTGCGCCGTGCCCGTCCTGATGCACGTTATCTGGAACTGGTACACCGGCTGGATAAAGACACTAGCGGATTGCTTATGATTGCGAAAAAACGCAGTGCTTTGGTTAAGTTGCACGAATCAATCAGACAAAACCATCCACACAAGGTCTATCAGGCACTTTCGGTTGGATTTTGGCCAGAAAAAGTACAACATGTAAAACTCCCTCTTATAAAATACACTGGGGCTCAGGGTGAAAAAATGGTACGTGTTACCGGCAATAATCAGGAAGGTCAGCGTGCACATACTATGTTTCGTGTACTGCAAAGGTTTGCAGGACAGCAGCTATACGCTACAGGAATTAAATCTCTTACCTTGATGGAAGCTACGTTGAAAACAGGCCGCACTCATCAAATACGTGTACATATGCAATCGCAACAGTGTCCGATTGCTGGTGATGAACGCTATGGAGATTATCAAATAAACAAACGCCTGCAAAAAGCAGGGTTGAAAAGAATGTTTTTACATGCATCTGAATTAACACTTCCTCATCCGGTCAGTGGCGATATATTACAACTTATCGCCCCTTTACCAGATGAGTTACAACAGTTTTTGCTCAGTTTACCATCTGCTCCAGATTAGGATTATCCGCCCACATTTAAACCGACTTCGGTTTTTAAAATGTTTGCTGTTGTAACCAATTTTTAAGCTGAGCACCGCATTTGTCATGTCGCAGGCTGTATTCTATAAATGTTTTCATATAACCAAGCTTATCGCCGCAGTCATGTGAATAACCCTGTATAACAAATGCATCTACTGCTTCCTGCTGCATTAATGCAGCTATAGCATCAGTCAGCTGAATTTCACCACCTGCCCCAGGCAATGTTTTTTCCAGTAGCGGCCAGATACTGGCAGAAAGCACGTAGCGACCCACGACAGCCATATCAGATGGAGCCTCTTCCAGCGCAGGTTTTTCAATAATGGCTGTCATAGCTATACTACATCCCTCCTCGGCCTGTTGCTGATGACAATCCACTATACCGTACTTATTTACTTCACTCATCGGCACGCGCTCAACCATAATCTGGCTACGTTGTGTGTCTCTGAAATGCTTTACCATCGCTGCCAGATTATCTGTTGCCAGATTGCAGGCGCTTTCATCTATGAGCACATCCGGCAGTAAGACGGCAAACGGTTCGTTACCAATCACAGAACGCGCACACAGCATAGCATGACCCAGTCCTTTTGCTTCACTTTGTCGTACCTGAATAATTTGAACATCAGGAGGCAGCACGGCACGGGTTTCTGCCAGCAACGCAGTTTTACCCTTGTTCTGTAACTGCGTTTCCAACTCAAACGCAGTATCGAAATGATTTTCAATTGCGGTTTTAGAAGCATGGTTAACCAGCACAATTTGCTTAATTCCTGCTTGTGCACACTCCTTTACGATATACTGAATTAACGGTTTGTCTGCCACCGTTAGCATTTCTTTAGGGATGGCTTTTGTAGCCGGCAACATTCGAGTTCCTAAACCAGCAACTGGGATAACTGCTTTCATTTCTTTTTCCATTCTTGCAAATCAATCACATATATGACGTTCACGAGGATAACGATTCGTATTTAACTTATAATATAAATACTGTTATATATTATCTGAATAATAAGTAATTTTTATTGGTTGAAAATTTTTCGTGGTTAAATATATATAGTTCGACTATTTATTATCCAATTCAGTCAATACAGTAAACACCTCAGCCACAGCCACTGCACCCGGATCAGGTACACTGACTAGATTCTGTTTGTTAACATAAGATGAACGCCCAGCTCCGGCTTTATGCATATCTGCGGTTCTATCTGCACCCTCTCTAGCAGCATGTACCGAAGCCTCAATACCATGTTGTTGCCAGCTTAGCAAAGCCGGCTGTAAAGCATCAATCAAAGTACGGTCACCCAAATCGGCACCGCCATAATGTTTCATCTGTGTCAGCCCGTTTAACAATGCTTCTATCAGCGTACTTCCCTTTTGTAGATGCTGTCCGGCAGCAGTGAAGAAAATCGACATCAGCACCCCGCTTGACCCCCCCATGACTACTGCAAGTCGCTCACCGATACACAGTAATAACTGGGGCAAATCGTTAAGTGGCAACTGCTGCTGTGTCAGCTGCTGTGCTATAGCATGAGCACCATGCGCAAAAGTGGTACCTGTATCACCATCACCTACTTTAGCATCCAATGCATTAAGTCGACTTTCCAGTCCAATGAGTTTATCTGTTATGGCTGTAATACAAGCAGCAGCCAACGCATTTTCAGATGGCTTGTATTCAGACTGCTTTAATACGGGCTGGCAGGCAAGCTTTTTTAAAGGTTTTAAAGCAACCGGCTTCTGCCATCCTTGTGTTTCTACCGGAGCATTCAGTGCCTGAACAAAATAATCATTCAATCTGAGTACAGAAAGGGAGAAACCTTTCATATCCAGCGATGTAACCAGAGGAGCAGGGCCAATCAGCCAATCAGTCTGCTCACTGATTGAGGAATGTGCTACTTCACGCGTTAGCAAAGCCATTTCCAGAGATGACACTCCACCGAGATTATTGATCAAAACAGCAAAACGCCCCTTACCAGCCGAATGCTGTAAAGACTTCACCAAATTATCGATAAGAATTTTGCTGTTTTGAGTATTAACCACCGACGCACCGGGTTCACCATGTATACCTAATCCAAGCTCTACCTGCCCGTCTTTGATCCGTGTTTCTTCCATATAGTCTGGCAGATGACAGGTTTGCATGGCCAGACCCAGACTCCAAAGATTATCACAAGCCTGTTGAGCCAATGCGCGAACCTGTGCTAGTGACTTTCCTTCCTCAGCAGCATAGCCTGCAATTTTGTGAACGAGCACCGTGCCTGCTACACCGCGTGGCTGGCGATTTTCCGGCAGGGAAATATCGTCAGCCACAATGACCATTTCCACTTTCAAGCCATGGCTTTTGGCTTTTTCTGCTGCCAGTCCAAAATTTAATCTGTCCCCAGTATAATTTTTCACAATCAGCAAACAACCCTGTTCACCAGTGACAGCTACAATGGCGTTAAACACAGCATCAACACTCGGGGAAGCAAACAAATCACCGCATACAGCCGCCGTTAACATACCTTTGCCCACAAACCCAGCATGAGCCGGTTCATGTCCCGAACCACCGCCGGAAATTACAGCTACACGGCTTTTATCCCAGTCATTGCGAGCCACTATTCTGATAGCCGGATCAGTATCCAGCTTGACAAGATTGCCATGTGGTGCAGAAATCACCGAACCTTCAATGGCTTCATCAATTAATTGTTTACGATTGTTAAAAAAGAATCTGGACATGATTTTCCAAAATGATTATGAGTATAGACAACAGGCAATATTCGAATCAAAAAATTCATAAGGTCGAAAAAAAATATTTACTGCTTTCCTTATATCAAACTTCATCGGCATTTAAAGCAAGATTCTTATCAAAGATTAGATATATAAATTTAATATACTGAATCCATTATTTTCTGCCACAGTAGTATCTTGCTTTAATTTATATTGCCTTTTTTAAGCGGCGGTTCAAAATTTAACTGTGCTGACACGCTGTTTGCAAGACTATTATAATGTACGGCGATAGCAGGATAAAGTTTAGCCTGCAATCCAAACACGACAAAAGCATACTAAAAAAATAAAATTCGGCTATAATTTTACTTATAACTGATTTAAATGATTGGATAATAGAGAATGAAACGGCTTAGCCTAATCATTTAACTACACATACATCAGCACCAAAACCTGAGAATAAGCAGATGAAAATCAATATTAAAGGATCAGAACCAGCTGGTTCAACGCCCGAGGGCAGCAGCTGGGAACGCAATTTACTAGAAAAACTATTGCTTGAAGTATATCGTGAGCAGCGGCGTAATCGAATCTGGCGCTGGTTCTGGCGTCTTCTATGGCTGCTGATTTTTATCTTGATAATTATTGCTTCTTCAGGCAGCAGCAAACCAACCGGTGCCCATACAGCGGTTATTAATTTGGAAGGCACCATCAGCAGTGACAATAATCAGGCCGATTTATTACGTAAAAGCCTGAAAGAAGTGTATAAGAACAAAAATGTCAAAGGAATTATTATTCGTGCTAATAGCCCCGGCGGCTCCCCGGTTATTTCCAGCATCGCATATGAAGAAATTCGATATTTTAAAGCCAAACATGCCAGCATACCTTTATATGTTGTAACTGAAGATATGTGTGCTTCTGGTTGTTACTACATTGCCAGTGCCGCAGATAAAATCTATGCAGACCCGTCTAGTTTGGTCGGCAGTATTGGAGTAATTGGCAGCAGTTTTGATTTTACGGGATTGATTGATAAACTGGGCATTAAACGCCGAGTTAAAATTGCCGGCAGTAATAAAGATATGGGTGACCCTTTTGTTCCCGAAACACCGGAACAGGCACAAATTTGGCAACAGATGTTGAGTAGCATTCATGAACAGTTTATTCAGGCTGTACAACAGGGAAGAGGCAAACGTTTGAAAATTGCTGAAAACCCAGATATCTTCAGTGGCCGTGCGTATACTGGAGAACAAGCCAAAAAAGTGGGACTGATAGACGATTTTGGCAATGTTTATACTGTCGCACGTGATGTAATTGGTGCACCTGATTTAGTAGATTACACTGCTGAAACCAGCTGGGAAAAACGTTTCAGCAAAAGTATTGGCAGCACTATGCTGCAAAACATTCGCGGCATGACTGATCAGCCTTGGTAAATGCCATTAGATATAACTGCAAATCTTTTGTAAAAAAAATTATGCCCGTTTATGTTCGCCACAACTATTGATAAACATAAACGGGCAATTTTTTTAACGTATCCTGATTAATACAACAGGCAATTTCTTTTTCAAACATGCGCTTTGTATCACCAGCCAGCTAACTTGAAATATACCTAATTAAATGATTTATTTCACCAACACATACTGAATTTAATTGTTTTCCACTCGAATTGATAGAGTTGTTGGTTATAATATTTCTCCACCTTATCCAGCATCAATATCATGTATTCGCTTATAAAATCTTTGTTATTCCGACTGGATCCGGAAAAGACCCATTATCTGTCATTGAAATGTTTACAGCTGCTACATCGTTATCACTGCGGTTTTTTGCTGAGAGACGGACAAGCTTCTGCCAATAACAATCAAAGCACCGGAACAGACAGCAATTTAATAGACTTAATGGGTTTGACTTTACCCAATCCGGTGGGATTAGCGGCTGGTCTGGATAAAAATGGTGAGTATATTGATGCACTGTCAATGTTGGGTTTTGGCTTTATCGAAGTTGGCACCGTTACACCGCTACCACAGGCAGGCAACCCCAAACCCCGTTTATTCCGGTTACCAGAACATCAGGCTATCATTAATCGCATGGGCTTTAATAACTATGGTATCGATACCCTGATTGATAACATTGTAAACAGCCAATATCGTGGCATACTAGGAATTAACATTGGAAAAAATGCTGCCACTCCCATAGACAAAGCCACTGATGATTATCTAATCTGTCTTGAAAAAGCCTATCCTTATGCTAGTTATATAACTGTAAATATCTCATCTCCCAATACACGCAATTTACGCAGTCTGCAAAGTGCCAGCGAATTGGACAGACTCCTGAATCATTTAAAAAACCGGCAGGCGCAGCTAGCAACGCGTCACAGTCGTTATGTCCCTATTGCTGTTAAAATTGCACCAGACCTGATTGAAGACCAAATTACTGCATTAGCAGATGTAGCATTAGCCACCCAGATTGACGGCATTATTGCCACAAATACCACTATAGATAAAACGATGCTGGGTAAGCATCGATATGCACAAGAAACTGGAGGATTATCCGGTCGTCCAGTGCAACCACAAAGTAATCAGGTATTACGCCACCTATCTGCGCTGCTTGAAGGGAAGATTCCTCTTATCGGTGTAGGCGGAATTAACACTGGCGCCGATGCAGCTGAAAAAATCAGCCTTGGTGCCACTGCAATACAGCTGTATTCCGGCCTGATATTTCGTGGCCCCAAGCTCATCAATGAATGTATTCGTGCGTGCAGTAAGCTAAATTAGAGACCCAACAGATTAATATTATTTATTTCGCTTCAATTTGTATTCTTGTTTTACATGTTGGTAAAGCATGATCACGAAAACCTGCTCTGCCCCATTACAGAATTATGTCGTTTTTGTGCATTGAATTTGCTGATAGCTATCTTTATGCAGCTGCGTTTGGCATGACGCTTGTGCTGCGCTATGATATTAGTCATAAGCAAGTATTCGCCCAGATTACTTTGCACAGTCCTGTAGACAATTATCAGGACTGTACAAAGTGATTTGATTAAATTGAAAGCCCTATCATGCATAACAGCGACATATCGCTGCCGAAGGATATCCAGCGGCCGGCTGAAGCGGTATTGGTAAATATTACTCCGAAAGAAACCCGTGTAGCCGTTATGGAAGAAAGCAGCTTGTGTGAAATTCACATTGAGCGCAACTGTGGTCATGGCCTGGTTGGTAATATTTATAAAGGAATTGTGCGCCGCGTATTACCTGGCATGCAAAGTGCTTTTATTGACATTGGCCTTGAGCGAGCAGCTTTTCTGCATATTGTCGATGTACTGGAACAGCGCCAGAAACCTGAACAACCTTTACGCATCGAACATATGTTGCATGAAGGTCAGAATATAGTGGTACAGGTTATCAAAGACCCTATCAACACCAAAGGAGCACGCCTGTCCACACAGATATCATTAGCTGGACGCTTTCTTGTACACCTACCTCAGGATCAGCATATCGGTATTTCACAGCGCATTGAGGATGAAGAAGAACGTAATCAATTAAGAGAACGTTTGGAAAATTTGTTACCGGATGGTGCCGGTCATGGCTACATTATCCGTACAAGTGCAGAAAACGCTACTGATGCAGAATTGCAGTCTGATATCAATTATTTAACCAAACGCTGGCAAAATATTCAGCAACTGGCTAAAACCAGTGCGCCCGAAACTTTGTTATATCAGGATCTGCCTTTGTCACTGCGTGTACTACGTGACATGTACAGCGACAATATTGATAAAATAATTGTTGACTCGAGAGTCAATTATGAGTTGATGTGTGAATTTGCTACCAATTATTCTCAAGGTGCACTGGATAAACTGCAATTATTCCAGAATGATAGCCCCTTGTTTGAAGCTTACAATATTGAAGCAAGAATCACACAGGCTTTGCAGCCACGCGTTAACCTTAACTTTGGTGGTTATATCATTATTGAGCCTACCGAAGCCATGACCACTATTGACGTAAATACCGGCGGATTTGTCGGTGCACGCAATTTTGAAGAAACTATCTTCAAAACCAATCTTGAAGCCTGCCATGTTATCGCACGCGAACTGAGATTGCGCAATCTAGGTGGCATCATTATCATAGACTTCATTGACATGGCTGATGAAGCACATCAGCAGGAAATTCTCACTGAGCTGGCACAGGCACTGGCGTACGACCGCACCCGTGTCACTCTGAATGGTTTTACCAGTCTGGGACTGGTAGAACTTACACGTAAGCGCACGCGTGAAAATCTGGCACAAATCCTGTGTGAACCTTGTCCTACCTGTCAAGGGCGCGGCCGCCTTAAAACCGCACAAACTATTTGCTATGAAATTCAGAGGGAAATTATACGGGAATCCCGACGCGTGAATGCACAGGAGATACGTATACTGGCCGCTCCAAGTGTAATTGATCTGTTTCTAGATGAAGAAGCACAGTCATTGCAATGCTTAAGTAAATTTATCGGCCAACCGATTACGCTAGCTGTAGAGACCACATACAATCAGGAACAATATGATATTGTTCTGCAATAGAATTAATCTGCAAACGAGAAATGAGAAGTATGAACTTACCTGACGCTGAACAGGCAGAAATCCTGTGGCAAACCATTCGTCGAGAAACTGAACATGCAGTACGCAACGAACCCATTTTGGCCAGCTTTCTGCATTTGAGCGTATTGCGACATAAAAACTTTGCCCGCATGCTCGCTTTTCATCTGTCCACCAAAATGTCCAGTGCGGTGATGGATGCGCGTGCATTGTTCGAAATATATTTGGAAGCCTTAGAGCAGGATTCGGCCATTATTCATGCAGCATTGGCGGATATCGTTGCCTATTATGAGCGCGATCCGGCCTGCGACACCTATTCCTTACCCTTACTATATTACAAAGGTTTTCATGCCATTCAAACACATCGGATAAATCATTGGCTCTGGCAGCAAAACCGCCACACCCTTGCCTATTTCCTGCAAAACCGAGCTTCAGAAGTACTAGGAGTGGATATCCATCCCGCAGCATCAATGGGCTATGGCATTATGATTGACCATGGAACCGGAGTGGTAATTGGTGAAACGGCTGTGCTCGGGAATAACATTTCCTTGCTACATGGCGTCACACTAGGTGGTTCCGGTAAAGAAAGCGGTGACCGGCATCCGAAAATCAGTGATGGGGTAATGATAGGTGCCAATGCATCAGTATTAGGCAATATTCGCGTACATACCTGTGCCAAAGTCGGAGCTGGCAGCGTGGTGGTCAACGATGTACCTGAATACTCTACCGTTGTTGGCGTACCTGCACGGGTTATCAGCAAAACCGATAATCATGAGAGTCCAGCACAGGAAATGGATCAGCGGATTTAATATTCAGTTTACTAGGTCTTGTTCTGCTTAGACGATAATAATTATCCGAAAAAATATGGGTTTAGATTAGTTTTTGCCTTGATGATATTTGAATTCCATATAAAAATATTTATAGGATCTTCCTTAAATCACTTTAGTAAATTTGAATAGTCAATATTAAATATATTGAGACGAAATGTCAGTTAGTCCAGATCAAATCAGCTTTTTTCATTTTATGAATGTATATGATAAAAGCTGGTTTATGTAGATAAATTTAAGCCTTAAATATTTATTTAGTATAATAAAAGCAAGGCATAAAAAAACGCAAACACTGTATAGAGTTTGCGATTAATATGGTGGCGAATCAGGGATTCGAACCCCGGACACAAGGATTATGATTCCTCTGCTCTAACCGACTGAGCTAATTCGCCGTATCTCGTTTAAGAGAGACGCAATTATACGATATTTTTTTGCGCACGCAAGCATCATTTAAGCAAAAACTATCAACTTATTGTTTTAAAAAATAATTTTATTAAGCTTAAAGGCTTAAATTTTCTTATACCTGAAAAATTCTTGCATTGTTTGTTTTAGCAGACTTTGCCATTCTGGTTAGTGCCGCATAGGTACAGCAAAGCTTTATGTTACAATTCAGCCATTTTTATATTCTGCTATTTCAAGGAATATCATGAGTTTGAAATGTGGCATTGTGGGTCTGCCCAATGTAGGCAAATCCACCCTGTTTAACGCCCTTACCCAGTCTGGCATTGAAGCTGCTAACTATCCTTTCTGTACCATCGAACCGAATGTCGGCATCGTTGAAGTTCCGGACGATCGTATGGCTGAACTGTCCAAAATTGTGAATCCGAAACGGACTCAGCCGGCTATTGTAGAATTTGTTGATATTGCCGGATTGGTAGCTGGAGCCAGCAAAGGTGAAGGGCTGGGTAATCAGTTTCTGGCCAATATTCGCGAAACCGACGCCATTGTGAACGTAGTGCGCTGCTTTGACGACGACAATATTGTGCATGTTGCCGGTAAGGTTGACCCGATTTCTGACATAGAAGTGATTGGTACGGAACTGGCACTGGCAGACCTGGCTAGTGTGGAAAAAACTATTGTTCGCGAAAGCAAACGTGCTAAATCCGGTGATAAAGAAGCACAGAAACTGGTAGCCGTCCTTGAACGTTTGCAGCAACACTTGCTAGAAGGCAAACCAGTACGCGCAGCCGGTCTGGATCAAGATGAATTAGCTCTGATTAAACCTCTGTGCCTGCTCACGGTTAAGCCAGCCATGTATGTAGCCAATGTGGCCGAAGATGGTTTTGAAAACAATCCCCATCTACAGCGCCTGCAACAACTGGCCACTGAAGAAAATGCACCAGTCGTAGTTTTATGTGCGGCCATGGAAAGCGAAATAGCAGATTTGGATGAGGCAGACAAAGCAGAATTTTTAGCCGAAATGGGCTTAAAAGAACCAGGATTAAACCGCCTGATCCGCGCCGGCTATGAATTACTTGGCCTGCAAACATATTTCACCGCCGGCGTTCAGGAAGTTAGAGCGTGGACAATCCATAAAGGCGATACAGCACCGCAGGCAGCCGGTGTAATCCATACAGATTTTGAACGCGGATTTATTCGTGCACAGGTCATTGCCTATGATGATTTTATTGCCTGTGGCGGCGAAGCTAAAGCCAAAGAAGCCGGTAAAATGCGTGCAGAAGGTAAAGAATATATCGTCAATGACGGCGATGTTATCCATTTCTTGTTCAACGTCTAACCTAATTCATAACCATTCACGAACAGCCCGTCAGGGCTGTTTTTTCGACCAGCTAAAACGCGGTCCATCAGATAGACATTAACTGTTTTAACATATCTCGCTAGCAACAATAATGAAATATACTTTTATCAATCATACTCAACTGAAGAATAATCAATTTATAGTAGGCACAAATGCACTGGCAAACAAATCGTGTAAAATAATGCATCATTATTAATCAGCTAATCAGAAAACAGGCTGTCTGGCCAAACTGGGCATATTCGATTAAAGATATATGCCATTTCGAATTTCAGATAACCAGCATTTCCCTGTTTCAGACAACTTTTATTTGAAAGTATAAATTCTTACCATGACCAGTGTTGTATACGATTTACAGCAACGTGGCCTGATTGCTCAGACCACTGATGCAGAAGCGCTTGATAACTTATTAAACCAGCAAAAAATCACCTTATATTGCGGATTCGATCCCACTGCAGACAGCCTGCATATCGGCCATCTATTACCTATCTTGGTTCTGCGCCGTTTTCAACTTGCCGGACATACACCTATCGCCCTTGTAGGCGGTGCCACAGGCATGATTGGCGACCCCAGCTTCAAAGCACAAGAACGTTCACTTAATACACTGGAAACGGTACAGGAATGGGTAGCCAAAATCCGTGCCCAGTTAGAACCATTTCTCAGTTTCGATGGCAACAATGCGGCAATCATGGCCAATAATTTTGACTGGTTTGGCAGCATGAACTGTCTGGATTTTCTGCGCGACATCGGCAAGCACTTTTCTGTGAATGCTATGCTGAATAAAGAATCAGTGAAACAGCGTTTAAGCCGTGATGATGTCGGTATTTCATTTACGGAATTTGCCTATGCCCTGCTTCAAGGCTATGATTTTGCTGAATTGCATCGCCGTCATGGTGCCGTATTACAAATTGGCGGTTCAGACCAGTGGGGTAATATAACAGGCGGTATCGATCTGTCACGTCGTCTGCATCAAGCTACCGTTTACGGATTAACCCTACCTCTCGTTACCAAAGCCGACGGTACCAAATTCGGTAAAACTGAAGGTGGCGCAGTATGGCTCAGCGCAGAAAAAACCTCTCCTTATCAGTTCTACCAGTTTTGGCTGAAAGTTGCTGATGCCGATGTCTACAAATTCCTCAAATACTTTACTTTCCTCAGTGTGGCCGAAATAGAATCCATCGAAGCTCAAGATAAGGCCAGCGGTACCAAACCGGAAGCTCAGCGCATTCTGGCTGAAGAAATGACAAGACTGATTCACGGGGAAGAAGCGCTGGCAGCAGCGGAGCGAATTTCAACAAACTTATTTGCCGAAGACCAAAGTGCGCTTACAGAAAGCGATTTTCAGCAATTATCTCTGGACGGTTTGCCCACTTATACAATCAGTGAATCCATCAATATCGTACAGGCATTAACCACAACAGAACTGGCCAAATCCAACAATGAAGCACGCGGCTTCATCAGCCAAGGAGCGGTAATGGTAAACGGACAAAAAATCAACACTGCTGACTATATTTTCAGTGACAGCGACAAACGTTTCGGCCGCTACACCATTGTACGCCGCGGCAAACGCAACCACGCCTTGCTGATATGGCAATAATTCTACAGCTTCAGTAAGCACATCACTCAAGGGAGTCAATATGAGTAATCACAGCACCATTTTGCAACACCTGCCCGTTGGCGAGAAAGTCGGTATCGCTTTTTCCGGCGGGCTGGATACTTCTACAGCTTTGCTGTGGATGAAACTGAAAGGCGCATTACCTTACGCCTATACAGCCAATCTAGGACAGCCGGACGAAGATGATTATGATGCCATTCCTAAAAAGGCACTAAAATATGGTGCAGAAAAGGCTCGCCTGATTGATTGCCGCACACAGCTGGCACATGAAGGAATCGCCGCTATTCAAAGCGGTGCCTTTCATGTTCACACCGGCGGTATGCCGTATTTCAACACCACACCATTAGGGCGTGCCGTGACCGGTACCATGCTGGTAGCGGCCATGAAAGAAGATGAAGTGCATATCTGGGGAGACGGTTCAACCTACAAAGGCAATGATATAGAACGTTTCTATCGCTACGGACTGTTAACCAATCCTGCTTTACGCATTTATAAACCGTGGCTAGATCAACAGTTTATAGACGAGCTGGGCGGACGACATGAAATGTCTGAATTTCTCATTGCTCAGGGCTTCAACTATAAAATGTCTGTAGAAAAAGCCTACTCCACTGATTCCAACATGCTGGGCGCAACCCATGAAGCCAAAGATCTGGAAATGCTCAACAGCAGCATGAAAATTGTGCAGCCCATTATGGGCGTAGCATTCTGGGATGAACAGATAACAGTTAAACCTGAAGAAGTAAGTGTTCGTTTCGCAGAAGGCGTACCAGTGGCATTGAACGGAATTGAGTTCAATGATCCTGTAGCACTGATTATGGAGGCCAATCGTATAGGTGGGCGCCATGGTCTCGGTATGACCGACCAGATTGAAAACCGCATCATAGAAGCCAAATCACGCGGCATCTACGAGGCACCGGCAATGGCTTTGCTGCACATTGCCTATGAACGCCTGCTGACTGGTATTCACAACGAAGACACCATCGAACAATATCGTATTAATGGTTTGCGTTTAGGCAGATTACTGTATCAAGGGCGCTGGTTTGATTCACAAGCACTCATGCTGCGCGAAACAGCTCAGCGTTGGGTAGCCAAAGCCATTACTGGTGAAGTGACATTAGAACTGCGTCGCGGCAACGATTATTCCATACTCAATACTGAATCTCCGAACCTTACCTACCAGCCGGAACGGCTTAGCATGGAAAAAGTTGATAGTGCCGCTTTTTCTCCTGCTGACCGTATCGGCCAGCTCACTATGCGCAATCTGGATATTATTGATACACGCAATAAACTCGGTATTTATACACAAAGTGGGCTGTTATCAGTTAATCAAGATGCATTGCTGCCGCAATTAACCGATAAAAAAGACACGTTGTAATATTTATTAAGCTTTAAACCGGATAGTGTTGATTCACTATCCGATATTTATTTTTTACCTGCAATCATTTGCACCAGAATAGAACCTAGTATCTTAACCAACATAATTTGAAGATATAAAATTTTTGTTTTTAATACATTAAGACATTCAATTTCTGTGAGTAAATGTTTAAAATCAAGCTTGCAGCACTTCATAAGCTTATAGACTTACATTTGAGAGATAAATAGAAATTACGCTTCAGAACGAACCATTATCAATAATGATAGATATGTATCATTACCGTATGAATCATTATATTATTTGTATAAATACATAATGATGAGTTGATTAATGAATAAAACAGAAAATTTCAGTCGCCATGGCTTTACCATCATCGAAGGGCTGATAACAGAAGACCAGCTATCTCAAATCGAACAGCAACTAATACAATTTAAATTAACTAATGCTGGAAGCCGGGAATTACTCACCCAGCCATGGTGCCAGCAGCTAGCTAAAACATTAAAAATGAATGCTCAGCTTACGCCTTTGCTGCCGATAAATACTGTAGCCATACAATGTACATATTTTAAAAAAACGGCTGAAAAAAACTGGTTGGTGGCTTCACATCAGGATTTAAGCATTCCTGTCAGACACCACTTATCCGCAAAAGGGTTTAGCGGCTGGTCTAACAAACAGAATATGCTGTTTGTACAACCGCCCATACAATATATGGAACAATTGGTCGCAGTGAGAGTACATATTGACGATTGCTTACATGAGCATGGGCCACTGAAAGTGGTTGCAGGTACACACCGTGATGGAAAAATAGCAGAAGCAGATTTCCCTCGGATTCGCGACCAAATAGGTGAGCAGGAATGTACAGTAGTGAAAGGAGATGCAGTAATCATGCGTCCACTTATCGTACATTCATCCTCTAAAGCAATCCAGACCAATGGAAGAAGGGTGTTACATTTTTTATTTGCGCCCGCCACACTGGCTGAAACCATTCCGTTTCAATTCTGTGTCTGAGCATTGATTAATCACAAAATAAAGCAACCAAATTAATGCAATAAAATTTGATTTTTGTGCAGTAAATACCAGACCCATTTTTTTATTTATTTTCTACTCTTCATAATCAGCCTTGATTAAGCAAAAATATTGTATTTATTTCAAAAATACAATTTGAGTATGCTAATCAACAAAGATACACCATTGCTGATAAATTATTTACAGCCGCAGTATCTTTCATCTGTAGGTGGGTTCAGAACAGCCCATAGTTTTCTGGATTAACCATAACAGCATAAATTTTCAGATATCCGCTAGGGTACAAGTGCGTTGCCATAAAGATGTTTTACAGCGTAAATGGCCAACATAATGCAAAGGATAAATTGGTACGACAGAAGGTATATCACCACTACGCATATGAAGTAAATCTGCAGGCGCTACCCATTCAGCAGGCGTATTGGTTAGCGGCAGCCCAGCATAACGATACGCTGCTACCACAAATTGGGAGCAGAAATAGCGGTCAGAAGAAAAAGGGGTGACCTGCACCACTGCCATAGTATTCAAGCATAAATGGCGAAAGGCACGAGGTATAACGGGCAGCTCACATACTTTGCGAGTAATAGTATATGGGGTCTGTTTGGCAATACCTAGATAATTGTATTTACTACCCGCTTCAGCCTGAGCAAAAGCACGAATTTTTTCTGCCTGCAACCCGGTTAATTGCGGATGGCGATAAACCACCAGTAAGGGGCTTTCATCCACACTTTCCGCAAGTGACATAATATGCACACCACTGCCAACAGCTTCGGCAATTTCACCCTCTCCCAAGTATAGAAAGGCATGACTAATCGATGTATTACCAAACAGACGTAATACGCGCGAATTAAAACTGGAATCGGCGGAAAATAAAATATCACCCACTTGCAAATCCATTGGCTGCACTAGAACTACGCCAGTTTGCGGAGCCGTATTCTGGCGCTGAAACTTTACTGCTACATATTTTTTATCTCCTGTTGCATCAGGAACTCGCTGAAACTGTGCCGCACACGCCGCCAGCACACAACAGCAAATACATAAAAACAGCAATTTTGATTGTTTGAGTCCAGAACAGATTAAATATAGTTTTTGTTTTAAATTTGCCATTATGATGCGCAGAATTGTTCCTGAAGCATTACTTATCAATGCTACTTCCCCAATATTTATGCTTGATCAAAGCCAATCTGAATAATACTTTTAAACAATACAATTAAAATCTATCAATTCTTAGTAAATACTGATTATTTCCCTTTTCATAATAACATATATTTACATAAATATTTTGATTCACTGCAAGCATTAGTTCCAATAAGATTTTCCTTAAAGGATGGTTATACGGATCATTTTTTTATCGTTAAAACTTCATTGCTTAATTCAAACTCAAACAAAAAAACCCTGCTCATAGCAGGGTTTTTAATTACCAAAGAAGCTAAAATTATTTAACTTTTTTAGCTACCATGGTGCGGATTTTAACGTCTACACGACGGTCAGGTGCGATACATTCGATCAAAGCAGCACGTTTCTTAGCAGCTGAAACTTTTTTACCCAGTTTAGCTACTTCAGCCTGACAAGATTCGGTCATACGAGCTTCGGATTTACCCAAGCCAACAGCAGAGATTTTCTCAGCAGGAACACCCTTAGAAACCAGATATTCAGCAACAGCATGAGCACGACGATCAGACAGAGTTTTGTTGTAAGCTTCAGAACCTTTAAAGTCTGTGTGACCTTCAACACGTACAACCTGTACGCTGCTGTCAGCCAGACGGGTAGCCAATTGATTCAGAGTATCAATAGCTTCTGGACGAAGAGTAAATTTATCAAAGCCAAACAAGAAGTTAGCTGATAAAGAAACAGTTTCATCAACAAATTTCGGTGCTTCTGGAGCAGCCTGAACTACAGGGTGACCACAGTTGTTACCCAGAGTAGGATCTTTATCGTCGTTGAAACGGTTTTTCACGCACTCAGGGGTACCATCAGCACCATTTTCACGAGTGACAAGAATTTCGCCAGTACCTTTTTCAGGAGCAGAACTGGTAGTATAGCCATTGTAAGCACCAGCAGGTTCACCGGTCCAGTCGGCACCCGGTACAACACCATTGGCAAAAGCGGCAGTTGAAGCAGCCATAGCAACAATCAATGCGCTCAATTTTAGCTGTTTGGTCATGTTATTCCCTCATCAAAAAATTTGTTATGTGTTGATTCAGCCAGAAATAAGCCTGATCAATACACAAATACCATTTACAGGCCGCTCAAACCGGGCGGGTAGCTTGGTAAATCAGGTCTATACTATAAAAAACCGCAGCATAAACTGTCAATATGCAAACTACCAAGGCTAAGCTGCTAGACGACCCGCTTCCTAACTGTGCATCATGCCTAAAAAACAACTTTGTGTCACTTATTTACAACTAAATTCACACCATTACGCTAATTAAGTTGCATTAAAACAACAAGGAAGCCATAGCCTGCCTGATAGGCCCCAGCAAACGGATTAAGCTGAGAAATTGTTAAGACAACAATAAAAGTGTCTCATGTCAGAATGGGTAAATTGAGTTATGATGCAGATAAAGAAGCTTTTTTGTTGTATTTGAGCGACAGTAAATAATGCCAAACTTAAAGGGGCAGAAACAATATGAAGCTGCAACAGTTGCGCTATGCGGTAGAAGTATATCGTCAGAATCTGAATGTATCGGAAGCAGCAGAAGTACTGTTTACTTCCCAGCCAGGGATTTCAAAACAGATTCGCATGCTGGAAGAAGAACTGGGCGTGCCACTGTTTATCCGCCATGGTAAACGCATGGTGGCGGTAACAGCTCCGGGCAAAATTGTACTGGAAACCGCCGAGCGGGTATTGCGTGAAGTACAAAATATCAAACGCATCGGTACTGAATTTGCTGACCAAAATATTGGTTTTCTTACGATTGCCACCACTCATACTTTGGCACGTTATGCATTACCAAAAGTTGTAGCGGCGTTTGTTGAACGCTATCCTCAGGTACAGCTGAGTATTCATACTGCTAGTCCGAAAGCTATTAGCCATATGGTATTGGATGGCGAAGTGGATTTTGCAATCGGTATGGAAATGGAAGTTGAACACCCTGAACTTCGTAAACTAAGTTGTGAAGCATGGAATCGCAGTGTAATTGTTCCAGATAATCATGCGCTGCTGAGTCTCAACCGACCATTACGGCTGGAAGACATTGCTGCATATCCTTTGATTACCTATGATATTGCGTTTAGTGAACAATCTAAAATTGCCCGCGCTTTTACTCAGGAAGGCTGTAATATACCTAAAGTAGCACTGGCTTCGGCTGATACCGACGTAATCAAAACCTATGTTAAACAAGGATTGGGGATTGGACTGATCGCCAGTATGGCTTTTGACAGCTTACAGGACCAAGGTCTACAGATACTGAGTGCCGAACATCTATTTGAGCCTTCATTTTCACAAATTATTCTCAGACATGATGTTTATCTTCGAGGCTTTGGCTACGAGTTTCTGACTCTGTATGCACCGCGGCTTACTCGCTCGCTGATTGAGTCTGCGCTGTATTCACCTTTTGAAGAAGATTTTTCAATTTAAGCAATATTTTAAGTCAAAAGCCATTTTATACAGAATGTATAAAATGGCTTTTTAATCACTATAATCAGCGATTATGGCATCAGCATGCCTCCGTTGACATGTATAGTTTGTCCAGTGATGTAGCGTGCTTCTTCGCTAGCGAGAAACAATACCGCTGCAGCAACATCTTCAACAGTACCGAAATGATGTAATGCAGTTTGTGCGACAAAGGAATCTCGTTGTTCCTGTGGCAGTGCCTGTGTCATATCGGTTTCAATAAAGCCCGGAGCCACACAGTTTACGGTAATACCACGCGAACCGACTTCCCGTGCCAATGATTTGCTAAATCCGACCAAACCAGCTTTGGCCGCCGCATAATTTGTCTGACCGGCATTGCCGGTGAAACCGATTACTGAAGTCACATTGATAATACGTCCCCAGCGGGCTTTCATCATGCTGCGAGTGACAGCTTTACTGGCACGGAAAGCAGATTTGAGATTGACCTGCATGATTTCATCCCATTCGGTTTCTTTCATGCGCATCATAAGGTTGTCACGAGTTATACCGGCATTATTTACCAGAATGGCGATATTGCCGATATTACTTTCGATATCTGCTATCAGATTTTCAATACTGTTTTCTTCAGCGATGCGTAATTCACGCCCTTCTCCACCGAATTTAGACAGTGCTTGATTAATACTGGCTACTCCTGAAGCAGATGTGGCAGTACCAATGACTTTTGCACCTTTTTCTGCCAAAAAGCGGGCAATTGCCGCTCCAATGCCACGAGTAGCTCCAGTTACCAGTGCAACTTTTCCTGTTAAATCCTGATTCATTATTTTTTCTTTCAGCTAGCTGCATGTGCAGCAATAAAATTTTCAATGGTCTCAACAGTCGTAAATGCAGTACAGCTGGCACTTTTATCTATACGTTTAGTCAGACCGGCCAGTACTTTACCCGGACCACATTCTGCAAATTCGGTAATACCCTCTGTGACCATTTTGCTGACGGTTTCTGTCCAGCGTACCGGTGAATACAACTGTTCCACCAATGCCTGCCTGATTGCTTCCGGCTCACTATGCACAGCCACATCCACGTTATGTAATACTGGAATTTGTGGTGTTTTGATTTCTGTTTGTGCCAACGCGGTAGCAAGTTTAGCCGCAGCAGGTTTCATAAGACTACAATGTGATGGTACAGAAACCGGTAATGGCAAAGCACGTTTAGCGCCAGCTGCTTTAGCCAGCTCACAAGCGCGGTTAATTGCTTCAGTGCTACCGGCAATCACTACCTGTCCAGGCGAGTTGAAGTTCACTGCTTCGACAACAGATCCAGAAAGTTCGGTCTGTGCCTGCAGACATACTTGCCGTACTCCATCATCATCCAGTCCTAGTATAGCGGCCATTGCACCTTCACCGTTCGGTACAGCTTCCTGCATCAGCACGGCACGCAGGCGCACCAGTTTTACAGCATCTTTAAAGGCCAGACTACTGGCTGCAACCAAAGCTGTATACTCACCCAGACTATGGCCAGCTAGCATAACAGGATTTTGGCCATGCAGCTGCTGATAAACACGCCATGTAGCGATACCTGCTGTCAGCATCAGTGGCTGGGTATTGATGGTTTCATTCAGAGCAGCAGTATCTTCGCCATTCATCAGCGTCCATAAATCCTGCTCAAGCACTGCTGAGGCTTGGTCAAATGTTTCTTTAACCACAGGCATGTCATTGAAACCGGCCATCATATTGAGACTTTGAGACCCCTGACCGGGAAAGAAAAAAGCAATACTCATTGTTTTCCTTGATATGAATAAAACTGACTTCTGATTAATTATAAATGTGGCGGTAGGTTGGCTTGCAGAGGCTGATTATGATGCAGATACATTTTTGCTCCAGCCGGTGCACCAATTGCATAAGCCAGATTGGCTTCTAGAGTCTGGGTAAACGGCCCTTTATAGATTTTATTGCCCATATGAGTGAGATTAGATTGCGCATCTATGTAGACTTTGCCGCCTAGCTGATTCCATAAACGGCAAAAACTGAAATCCTCAGATAAGTAACGTTTGGTCTGCGGATCAACCAAACAATCGTAAAAACGGTAGTGATAGCCCTGATTGGCTACACCAAGCGAATCAGGCTGATATTGCAGCTCGGGATAAGCTTTCATCAGACGAGTAAAAACCTGACGTTTTATCACCATAAAACCTGTCGGTGCTTCTGGTAATTCAATAAACCCTTCGTCATCAACCTCTACATGCACTTCACGATTCTCATCTTCGCGAGTGATATTAATGGTATAGCGTGTATAAGTAGCATTAAACTGCTGCTGGGTCATATGCGCATCAATACCATCAGGCGGCCAAGATTCTCGCTTGAGCGGATACACACCGGCCACAATATCACGATCAGCCAGAAGCAGGCGCTGAAACGCTTCGGTTGAAAATCCGATGTCCGTATCTATCCAGCACAGATGCGTCCATTCGGAATGAGCCATAAACTCAGCAACACAGTTATTACGGGCTCGTGTAATCAGGCTTTCACCCTGATGCATGAATACCTGAAGGGGAAAACCGGCACGACTATGTGTATCCACTAAAGCCAGTAACGATTGCACATAATTGCCGAAGTAACGGCCATCATGGCTGGGAGACATGACAACTGGATACATACTTGCTAATGCAGTTTGAGGTAGCATAATCCGACTCTGAAAAACAAGGTTAGTATTTCAGGGTAATGGCTCCCCAGGCGAATCCGCCTCCTATTCCTTCAAGCAGCAATGTCTGGCCATGGCGGATTCGTCCGCTTCTAATACCTTCATCAAGAGCCAGTGGGATAGATGCTGCTGAAGTATTACCCTGCTCTGACAGCGTAACAATTACTTTATCCATAGGCACTCCCAGATGGCGTGCTGTGGATTCGATAATACGCAGATTAGCCTGATGCGGAATAATCCAGTCTATATCAGCTGGTTGCAGATTGGATTCTTCGATCACTTCTCTAGCCACATTGGCCAGTGCTTTAACTGCGAATTTATAAACTGCCTGTCCATCCATGTAGAGATATGGTGAACCTTCTATAGAACCGGCAGCAATCTTTCCCGGTGTTTGCAGAATTTGGCTATAACTGCCGTCTGCCTGTAATTTGGTACTAATGATACCACCTTCCTGTTCGGAAGCACCAAGAATCACTGCACCGGCACCGTCACCAAACAGAACACAAGTGCGCCGGTCATTCCAGTCCAGCAGCCGGCTGAATGTTTCGGCTCCGATTACCAGTGCGCGCTTCGCCATTCCACTTCTGATATAAGCGTTGGCTGTAGCCATGGCATACATGAATCCGGCACAAACTGCCTGAACATCAAATGCCGGACAGCCGGCAATACCAAGTTTGTTTTGTACGATACAAGCGGTAGCCGGAAATGTCATATCCGGTGTAGAAGTAGCCACGATAATCAGATCAATGTCTTTTGCACTTATGGCTGCATCGGCCAACGCTGCTTTGGCTGCAGCAACGGCCAAATCACTGGTCTGTTCATTTTCTGCGGCAATATGGCGCGCTTTAATTCCTGTTCGGGTAGCAATCCATTCATCAGAAGTATCGACGATTTTGCTCAGGTCATCATTAGTCAGCCGGCGTGCAGGCAGATAACTGCCTGTACCCAGAATATGAGCATTTAGCATGGCATAGTCTTTATTTACAACAAAGGCCACATTTTAAACAAAGTCATTTAACTTGTCTGCCTTTGTCACAGAGTGATTATTCTTCCAGTGCAGCCAGCTGCTGCGCCACACCAGCCTGAATTTTGGTGATTGAATCTGCTTTAATGGCTTTGTAAGCTTCCTGCAAGGCAAAACAGAAACCAATAGCATCGGTACCACCATGGCTTTTGATTACCACGCCACGCAGACCCAGAAAAATAGCACCGTTAAAGCGGCGCGGGTCGAGGCGGCGTTTAAATCCTTTGAGGGTAGGTAAAGCAATCAACGCAGCCAGTTTGTTGTATATGCTCCGAGTGAATTCTTCCTTAACGACTGTACCAACAAATTTAACCGCACCTTCAATGCTTTTAAGCATGGCATTGCCGGTAAAGCCATCGACAACCAGCACATCCACCTCAGATGTAAAAATAGCGTTGCCTTCTACATTGCCAACAAAATTCAAATCGCTGCGCTGTATTAGCTGGTGCGTTTCCTTTACCGTGGCATTACCCTTGATATCTTCTGTGCCCACATTGAGCAATCCCACCCGCGGTCGAGTGTTTTCAGGCGAAAGAGCGGCTACTTGCTGGCTACCTACAATGGCAAACTGTAAAAGCTGAGCACTGCTACAATCAACGTTGGCGCCCAAATCCAGCACCAGTGTCATGTGGTTGTTGCGGCCAGGTAAAAACTTAGCTATTGCCGGCCGGTCAATACCGGCAATGGTTTTCAGGACAAAGCGCGCAGTTGCCATCAGAGCGCCGGTATTACCGGCTGACACAGCAGCCTGCGCCTGCCCTTCTTTAATCTGGTTGATGGCCACACGCATGGAAGAATCTTTTTTATTCTTAAGTGCTGAAGTTGGCTCTTCATCCATACCGACGACTTCACTGGCCGGACAGATTGTAATCCGCTCCAGTGAAGCATTGGCTTTGATCAAAGCATTTCTGATTTTGGTTTCATCTCCGACCAGAATCAGGGCTGCATCAGTCTGCTGCTGTAAAAATGTCAGCGCTCCGGGAATGGTCACATCCAATCCGAAGTCACCACCCATTGCATCTACTGCGATGGTTTTTAAGGTCATAACCTATGCCTCAGGAGTTGTCTGCGCAGCTACATTTTCATAATGCTCATCAATATCAAGGGCATCCCATGGATAGTTAATCCACCAGTCATCAACCTGAATGGCACTGTAAAAAGGTAAATCTGCTGGCAACACCCCTTTTTTGGGTTTGCGTTTTTCATGCAGCACGGCTACACCAAGCTGCTGAAATCCTTCATGCTGTAATTCACGAACACAGTATTCGAGCGTGGCTCGACTGTCGTCTACTTCGTCAACAATCAGCAGTTTCTTGTCTTTCATTTTCTCGTCAAAGCCATTTGTCCATTGAATTTTCTGCGGACAGTCAGTTGGACGGTCATTGATATCGTAATAAGACAATGTAACGGTATAAACAGGAATATTCAGAAAGCTACGTAAGATACGTGCCGGAATGAATCCGCCGCCGCCAATAGCAATCATTGCATCGAATGATTGTCCTGATTTCTGAATTTTTTCGGCCAATTGCTTGATGGCTCGATGTATGTCTTCGTAGTTATACCAGATTTTTTTCATGGGAAACTCGAGTCAATATACAGCAGGCCGCTGATGGCTGCTGGTAAAGTGAAAGTATTATTTTAGCTGGAAAATATATCCTGCTAATTATGGATACAAAAAAGCCAGTGATTGCACAAGCAATGTCTGGCTTTCATACGCTCTGAATAATCACAGATGTGAGTTATTCACCTTTGGCTTTAATTACCTTGCGTCCACGGTACATACCGTTTGGGGAAATGTGGTGACGCAGATGTACTTCGCCGGTAGCGGTGTCAGTAGACACCTGTACAGCGGTCAGTCCGTCATGGGAACGGTGCATACCACGTTTTGAAGGTGATTTTTTGTTCTGTTGTACTGCCATGTTAAAGCTCCTGGAAAATTAGGTAAATTCGTTAGTGGCCGCTTTTCAGTCCTGCCAGTTTGGCAAATGGATTGCCAGCGTCTTGATTGGTTTTGGTTGCCAGAGTGTGATCACAGTCTTCATGTCGCGGAGCTACCGGAATGGCCATTAAAATCTGGTCTTCCAGAAGCGCAGTCAGATTATATTCTGCACTCCATACCACGCCTTCGAGTGTTTCATCAGCGGCCATGGCCTCGTCCAATAGCTGTTCGCTGGCAAACAGCACCACACGCGACTGGTCATTCAGCGTCCAGGAAACAGCCTGTAAACAGCGCTGACACACCAGTTTTAGTTCACCTTCTATACTGATATCGATAAAAGGACGCTGCCAACGGTCAATACCTCCGCTGACTTTATACTGGATAACGCCATCGCGTTGTGCTAAAAGTTCATGTGACCAGACCCGCCGATCCAGTGCTTGAAGCTGCAATTGACCGCTGAGTTGTTGCTGTTCACGTGTGAACGTCGCCGTATCAATCAAAATAGGGTCTAACATAAACGGCGGATGATATAATTTAAGCTTTATCATGTCAATGAGTTCGCACTTATGCCGAATGAGAAAAAGCTGATTCTGGCTTCAAGTTCATGTTTTCGACAGCAGCAGCTTAGGCAGCTGAATATCCCATTTGAAGCGGTTAAACCTGATTTTGAAGAAACACCACTTGCGGCAGAAACCGCACCACAGACTGCATTGCGTCTGGCTGGAGGTAAAGCACAGTCACTGGCTGAGCTTTATCCGGAAGCACTGATTATCGGCTGCGATCAGGTAGCTTGGTGCCGTGAACAGCAATTAGGCAAACCTCTGACCGTGGCAAAAGCACAACAGATGCTGAAATATTTAAGTGGTCAGGAAGTGATATTTTATAGTGCGCTAACTCTGCTAAATGTAGCTGAAAAGCGTCAGCATCAGCATATTGATGAAACTCGCGTGCAAATGCGCGCACTGACTGATACACAAATTAATCATTATTTAACACTGGAAGCAGATGCGGTGTACTGTGCAGGAGCGGCAAAAAGCGAAGGACTGGGAGCACTGTTGATTAAACAGATTGAAACCACTGACCCAAATGCATTGATTGGTTTACCAATTTTTCGTCTGGTGGATTTTTTGCTGGCAGAAGGAATTAATGTTCTATGAGTAATCCGGTGCTTTATCTGATTCCTACACCATTGGGTACAGCAGATACGCCTTGCCTGCTGGCACATGAACGGGAATATATTGTTGATTTGACTGATTTTGTGGTTGAAGCAGAAAAAACTGCACGGGCACATTTAAAAGCGTTTGGTGTACATACGCCGATTCGGGAGCTGAATCTGCGTACTTTAAATGAACACACACTAGAAGGCGATATTGCTGCTTTATTAGAGCCTTTACAGGCCGGGCGTAGTATGGGCTTACTTAGTGAAGCCGGCTGTCCAGCTGTGGCCGATCCGGGCGCACAATTGGTTGCACTGGCTCATCAGGCTGGTTTTACGGTCATACCGCTAGTAGGCCCTTCCAGTATTATGCTGGCACTGATGGCTTCAGGAGCAAATGGTCAGTGTTTTGCGTTTAAAGGTTATCTGCCGGCTGAAAAAAATGCGCGGATTGAACGGTTGCGCGTTTTGGAAAACCGTTCACGGCAGGAAAATGAAACTCAGCTTTTTATTGAAACGCCTTACCGTAACGATGCTTTGCTTGCTGATGCTATTGCCAGCCTGCATCCTCAAACTCGTCTGTGTATTGCTGCGGATTTAACGCTGCCTACTCAAACTATTATTAGTCAGAATATTGCTAAGTGGCGCAGCATGAAAACCTTGCCAGTGCTGAAAAAAAGACCCTGTTTGTTTGTGTTGTATGCGGGTTGATAGCTGATAGACATTTTTTATCAAATTATTTCTTCACTACCCTTGTCAAGGTACATATCGCTGCCTATAATGCACAACTTATTTCGGAGTGTAGCGCAGCCCGGTAGCGCACCTCGTTCGGGACGAGGGGGTCGAAGGTTCGAATCCTTTCACTCCGACCAGATTTTTAAAACCGTCTGTACCAGTGGTACAGACGGTTTTTTATATATTGCAATATATGCTATTGGACTTTTATTGTAAATAATTAATCTTTCTATTTATACCAAAGTAAATTATATTATGCTGTATGGTAATAATTTTTTTTAACATATTGTTTTTATATTATTATTTATCATCCATTCTACTTGAGTAGCATATAACTGTCATTTAGTAATTAATAATGCTTTTCTGTTAAGTTATGTTGGCTTTATAATCAACAAATTATGTCTCTTATGGCTCATAATAAATTCTATACTCTGTAGTTTTTAAACACAAACCATCGAAAGATCAGTATGTTACCACTCGAAATTGAGGAAATGAATCCGCCACCGAAAAAACAGCGGTGGTATCAGGTTCTTTATGTACAGGTAATAATTGCCATTATTATTGGTATTTTACTTGGCAATTTTTTCCCCAGTGTTGGCGAAAGCATGAAGCCGTTGGGAGATGCTTTTATCAAGTTAGTTAAAATGATCATCTCACCGGTTATTTTCCTTACTGTGGTAACCGGCATCGCTGAGATGACCAATATGAAAACCATGGGACGAGTGGCCGGCAAGGCCATGGTTTATTTTCTGACCTTTTCTACGCTGGCTCTGGCTATCGGTTTGATTGTGGCCAATATTGCTCAGCCGGGACATGGTCTGAATATTGACCCGAGTTCTTTGCAAAGTGCAAAAGTACATGAATATGTACAGAAATCACATGAATCCAGCCTGACTGGTTTTCTGATGGACATCATTCCAACTACAGCGATGAGTCCGCTTACTAATGGCAATATTTTGCAAACTCTGTTTATTGCCATTCTGTTTGGCATTTCACTGGCATTGATTGGTGAAAAAGCCCGTCCGCTGATTAATATCTTTCAGGATTTATCGGCTCCGGTTTTCAAAATGGTGTCTATTCTGATGCGTGCGGCTCCAATAGGTGCGTTTGGTGCCATGGCGTTTACTATCGGTAAATACGGTATTAGTTCGATTGGTAATCTGCTCTATTTGATTCTGACTTTCTATATTTCTTCGGTGTTGTTTATTCTGATTGTGTTGGGTGCAGTAGCACGTTACAACGGTTTTTCGATTATCAAACTCGTGAAATACATTAAAGAAGAACTGCTGCTGGTACTGGGTACTAGCTCTTCCGAAGCGGCTTTACCTACACTGATGCAGAAAATGGAAAAAGCCGGCTGTCAGAAATCAATTGTGGGGCTGGTGGTACCAACGGGCTATTCATTTAATCTTGATGGTACCAATATTTACATGACAATGGCTGCGTTGTTTATTGCACAGGCATGTAATATTGATCTTACTCTGGAACAGCAGGTTCTGCTGCTGCTGGTAGCCATGCTCAGCTCTAAGGGCGCAGCCGGTGTGACTGGCGCTGGCTTTATTACACTAGCTGCTACATTATCTGTTGTACCATCTGTACCGGTAGAAGGCATGGCGCTTATTCTAGGTATTGACCGCTTTATGTCTGAATGCCGCGCCCTAACCAATCTAGTAGGAAACGCCTGTGCCACGATTGTGGTGGCTCGCTGGGAGAAAAGTTTGGATTCAGAACGCCTACATGAGGTATTGAACAAATAGCTCTTTCAAAGCATCACAGCTCTAGTCAGACAATAGTAGGTAATAAGTGATGGAATAAGTATTTCGTCACTTATACTGATTCATCTTCATCCAATAAAAAAACAGACCCGTTAAATTAAACGGGTCTGTTTTTTTATAGCTTAAATCAACCGACTTTCATACCGGGTTTGGCACCACTATCCACATCCAGTAAAAACAATTTGCCATTTCCGGCGGCAGAAGTAATCATGCCTTCTGACATACCGAATTTGGCCATTTTACGAGCAGCGAAATTAGCCACAACAATAACCATGCGGCCGACCAGTTTTTCCGGCTCTGGATAGCTGGCCGCGATACCAGAAAAGATGGTGCGTTGTTCAAAACCAAGGTCTACCTGAAATTTCAGTAATTTGCTGCTACCTTCCACTTTTTCACAGCTCATTACTTTGGCGACGCGCATATCAATTTTCATGAAGTCGTCAAATGAAGCGGTGGCAGCCACGGGTTCATACGAGGCTGCCGGAACCTCTGCTGTCGGCTGGATATTCTGACGATTGGCGGCAATTAGGTCATCTATCTGTTTTTGTTCAACACGCTGCATGAGATGCTGATAGGTATTAATGCTGTGTCCGGCAGGTAATACAGAAGTACTATCAGACCAGTTTAACGGAGCCACATTAAGAAAGGCTGCCGCTTCAGTGGCCAGTTGCGGTAATACAGGTGACAGATACACTGTTAGGATACGGAAAGCATTAATCAGCTCGCTACATACCTGCTGTAACCTTGCTTCCTGCCCTTCTTGCCGTGCCAGTTCCCATGGTTTGTTGGCATCGACATATTCATTCACCACATCAGCCAGTGCCATGATTTCACGCAGTGCGCGTGCATATTCGCGTGCTTCATAGCTGGCGGCAATGGTTTCACTCTGTGCCTGCAACTGCGGCAGTAATGAGCTGGTGCTGACGTCTGTTAATTTACCTTGAAAACGCTTGCTGATGAAACCAGCTGCGCGGGCGGCAATATTGACATATTTGCCGACTAAATCGCTGTTCACGCGGGCAATAAAATCATTCAGATTTAAATCCAGATCTTCAATTTTGCTGTTGAGTTTGGCAGCAAAATAATAACGCAGCCATTCTGGATTCAAGCGTTGTTCTAGATAAGAACGTGCAGTGATGAATGTACCACGGGATTTAGACATTTTCTGCCCGTCAACGGTAAGAAAACCATGAGCAAATACACCGGTTGGTGCGCGCAGATTGGCATATTTCAATGTAGCCGGCCAAAATAGTGCATGGAAATAGAGAATGTCTTTGCCAATGAAATGATACATTTCGGTATCAGTATTAGGTTGGAACCATTGCTCAAAATCAACGCCAATACGATTACACAGATTTTTAAAGGAAGCCATATAGCCAATTGGGGCATCCAGCCATACATAAAAATATTTGCCCGGTGCATCCGGAATTTCAAAACCGAAATAAGGAGCATCCCGACTGATGTCCCAATCACTCAGATTGTCATCATCCAACCACTCTTTCATTTTATTCAGGGCTTCTGCCTGCAGGTGCGGTTGCATGCGGCCGTCTGCCAGCTGAGTACTGCCGGCAGTCCATTGCTTCAGATAATCAGCACACTCGCCAAGTTTGAAGAAGAAGTGTTCTGACTCTTTCAGTACCGGTGTCGCACCGGAAATTGCTGAATACGGCTTAATTAGCTCAGTTGGGCTATAGGTCGTGCCGCAGACTTCACAATTATCACCATATTGATCTTGTGCATGGCATTTTGGACATTCGCCCTTTACAAAGCGGTCTGGCAGAAAAAGATTTTTTTCTGGATCGAATAGTTGCTCAATCGTACGGCTTTCAATTTTGCCATTGGCTTTTAAGGCCAGATAGATGCTGCGTGATAAAGCTTCGTTTTCTGGAGAATGGGTGCTGTAATAGTTATCGTAGCCAATGCCGAAACCACTAAAGTCGGCCAGATGGTCTTCCCGTACTCTGGTAATCATTTCTTCTGGCGAGATGCATTGCTTTTGTGCCGCCAACATTACCGGAGTGCCGTGAGTATCATCAGCGCAGACGTAATAACATTCGTGGCCACGTGCTTTTTGAAAACGTACCCAGATATCGGTCTGGATGTGTTCTACCATATGTCCCAGATGTATGTTGCCATTGGCGTACGGCAAAGCTGAGGTAACCAGTATTTTGCGTTGTTGTGTCATGATTTGCTGTATCGTTGAAATTCACTAAAAACTGCTGAAATTATACCAGAGCCTTTTTGCTGCAACAGTAATGACCGCTGGCAGCTTAATGGGTATTATTTCGTCTGTTGTTGCAAAAGGCTGAGGCGGGCTGCAAGGCGAGCTGTATCGTCGCGCAGCATTTCAACCTGTGCGGCAAACTGCTGCAACTGAACTTTGCTCACAACCACTGCATCGCTTTCCTGTGCATAGTCAGCAATCTGTGCTGCAATACTCTGACTGATGCCACACCCCTGCTGATATAGATTTTCCAGCTCCAGCGCTGCTTTCCCGCCGATGGCATCGCCCAAAAGCCGCGCCAAATCATCACGCCAGTCATACTGTAATGCCTGTATCAACGGCAGAATAGCCATGCCCAATGCACGGTCACCAGTAATGGCAATATCACCAACTCCCGGTTGCTGGCCAATGAGCATTTTAGTCAAAGCGGTGGAAGCAATGGTAATGGTAGTTTCAGCTTCAGTGTTGTCTTCTTGCCAGAAACCCTGAGCATCGATGCGGCCTTTGAGTGTCAGCATTGGTAGCACCAGTGCTACTACCCGTTGCTGGTATTGCTGCCAGCTGGCTTTCAGTTCAACATTTTGCTGAATAAGGTGATTCAGTACTGCCAAAGTCAGCATAATGTATCTCTTATCTGCTGCGCCCATTGCGGAGTCACCCATTTCACCGCATCACGCGGCTGCCAGTGGCGTAACTGATCTAATAACGCTGCAGGTGTTGTGGCTTTACACAGTAAATCCATGTTTTCTGGCGGCATGAATCCGGCGGTAACTGTGTTTTGCAACATTTGAATCAATGGATCAAAAAAACCGGCTACATTCAGAATTCCTACTGGATGCGGATGCAGCTTGAGCTGTGCCTGTGATAAGACTTCAAATAATTCTTCATAGGTACCCAGACCACCGGGCATGGCAATGAAGGCATCAGCCAGTTCTATCATTTTGTTTTTGCGCTCTGTCATATTAGAAGTTTCATACAGTTCGCTTAGCCCCGGATGTGCGCCTTCAAGATTTTTCAAAAAGCTAGGAATTACGCCTATGGCTTCTCCGCCATGGTCGAGCACAGATGAAGCGATGGTACCCATCAGACCGATATTGCCACCTCCGTAAACGAGACGATAGCCTTGTTGTGCCATTTCTTTGCCCAGTTGCTGGGCTGCATCAAAATAGGCTTTATTCTGTCCCAGATTGGAACCACAATAGACAACGATATTTTTCATGCTTGTTTTGTCTCCAAGTCAGAGGCGAATATTAACTGTTAGTATCAATTATTAGCTTTACATTCATATTACTGCCTGCGGATAAGAACCGATTATTTTTAGGAATGCTGAACGTTGCTGCAAGGCAGTCAATGCGGCGGCTACATCAGCATCTTGCTGGTGACCCTCGATATCAATAAAGAACACATATTCCCATAATCCACCACGACTGGGGCGGCTTTCAAGTTTGGTCATGGATACATGATGGTCTGCAAAAGGCTGGAGCAAATCATGTACGGCACCTGCTTTGTTGGGTGCAGCTACAATCAATGAGGTTTTATCGCGACCACTGCTGGTGGTGATATTGCGCCCAAGTACGAGAAAACGGGTTGTATTGTTGGGTTCGTCTTCGATATTCTGCGCCAGTATCTGCAACTGGTAATGGTCAGCTGCCATTAGAGAAGCAATGGCGGCAGCGCTACAGTCAGCAGCAGCCAGCCGTGCTGCTTCGGCATTACTGGCAACCGCAATGCGAGCTGTTTGCTCGGGCAGATTTTTCTCCAACCAGCTTCGGCACTGTGCCAGTGCCTGCGCATGTGCATAAACTTTAGTAATGTTTTCTGTGGAATCGATGATACGCAATAATTGATGATGAATGCGTAGATTAACTTCACCACAAGCTTTTAATGGTGTGGTTAGCAACAAATCTAGGCTGCGCCCGACGGAACCTTCGGTCGAATTTTCAATTGGCGTGACAACATAATCGGCTTGTTGCGCCTCTACCAGACGAAATCCTTCGTCTATTGAAGTGCATGGCTGTGTCTGCGCGGCCTGACCAAAGTGTTTGATCGCTGCTTGCTGGGTAAAGGTACCCTGCGGACCAAGATAAGCAATGGTCAAAGGTCGTTCCAGCGCCAAACATTCACTCATAATGGCTCGCTGTAAACGGGCAACCGCCTGACTGGATAGTGGCCCAGGATTCTGTTCCTGTATACGGCGCAAAACAATTGCTTCGCGTTCAGGACGATAGACGATTCCTTCTCCTTTTAAAGTACCGATAGCCTGAGCGTGGCTGGCACGCTGGTTCAGTAAGCGCAAAATTTCGCTGTCTATCTGGTCTATGGCATCGCGATGTGGTTTGAGTTTATCGTTATCAGACATAATTAGTAGTGTTTTAATTGTTGTTCAGAAAAACATGAAAAAGGCAGCCTGCTGCGGCTGCCCGAAATCAACGGTGCTTTTTCTGCCACGCAGTGCGCGACAGAGCCCATAGTAAAATAGCACCGCAACTAGTAGAAATCAGCATCATGGTGGGCATCACATGAGTCGAACCATTATGCAGCAAGGTAGTCAGCCAGCCAACAGTAGCGGCGATCAAAAATTGCATGGTTCCGAGTACTGCATTGGCACTGCCACCGATTTTACGGAAATAGCTCATAAAACAAGCCTGAGTATTGGAACCAATTAAACCCTGTGAACCGATGGAAAACATAATCAGACCCAATAGCAGAAAAAATGGTGGCCGGTTCATGCTCCACACCACGATGGTCAGCAGTAAATTACAGCCTAGTTGTAGCAGCACACCACTAAGCAGAATATTGCGTGCCGGCGTCGTACGCAGACGGTAAGCTGTGATCCGATTAAACAGCATCATGGTAATCACATTGGCACCGAATGCCCATGAATACTCATGCGGACTCAGGCCATAGATATTCATGTATAAGAAAGACGATTCGGTGAGAAAAACAAACATTGCCGCAAACGCAGCAGTCTGAAAAAACATGAATCCCAATGCCTCGCGCTCATGGAAAACCATTGAAAAATTCTGTTTTATCTTATGAAATACCTGACTATCTAACGGCTGAATATCCATTTTGACCTGCGGCATAAAGCGCCACACGCATAGCAGCACAATTAGAGCATAAAGCAGCAGAAAGATAAAAATAACACGCCACCCACCTAATGCCGCCAGCGCCGTACCCAGCATCGGTGCAGCTAACGGAGCAGCAAGGGTAATGATACCAATGGTGGCAAACATTTTTGCTGCTTCATTACCATGGAAAAAATCACGCACGGTTGCGCCAACAGTAACCGTGGCCATGCCGCCACCAATGGCCTGAATCCAGCGCCAAAACAGCAGCTCATCTGCTGAATCAATGAATACAATGGCAATGGCTGAAAGCAGGTAAACGCTCAGGCCAATCATGGCAATGACCTTACGTCCTTTAATATCGGATATTGCTCCCCCAAATAGTTGTCCCAGTGCCACGCCAAACATAAAGCTGGCCAAACTGCGTTCAATCTGATCGATAGGTGCATGCAGAGAAGAAGCCATTTCCGGCACAGAAGACAAATAAATATCTGTAGAAAATGGCATAATGGCCACCATCACTGACAATAAAAAAGCCAAATGATGCGGATTGATTAATAACTGATTGGAGGTTGCTTTCATAACTATTCTCTCCGTTGACAGCAGGCTAAACCTTTCAGGTACTCAGTAATGCCACCAGTACAGCTTTGATGGTGTGCATACGATTTTCTGCCTGCTCAAATACGATAGATGCATTACTTTCAAATACATCCTCACTCACTTCAGCACCATCCAGAGCAAACTCTTCAAAGAGCCACTGACCTATGCCGGTATCACGATTGTGAATAGCGGGCAAACAGTGCATGAATCTAACATTGGGATTGTGACTAGCAGCCAGTAACTGTGAATCTACGCGATAAGACTTTAGCTGCTCTATCCGTTCCCGCCACACTTCTTTGGCCTCACCCATCGATACCCAGACATCAGTGTGGATAAAATCGGTTTGATCGACTGCGGCGGCTGCATCTTCGGTTAAAGTTATCCGCGCTCCAGTCTGCTCAGCTATGCTACGACACTGACTGACTAAATCATCGTTTGGCCAGAAAGCACGTGGTGCGCCGATGCGTACATCCATTCCCATTTTGGCACCGGCTACCAGCAAAGAATTACCCATGTTGTAACGCGCATCACCCACATAGGTATAAGCAATCTGGTTTAGAGATTTTTTACAGTTTTCCTTCATAGTCAGCAAATCAGCCAACATCTGTGTCGGATGGAATTCATTGGTTAATCCGTTAATCACCGGCACACCGGCAAATTCTGCCAGCTGCTCGACAATCTCCTGACCATAACCTCGGTATTCAATCGCATCATACATGCGGCCGAGAACACGTGCGGTATCACGAATGCTTTCCTTATGACCAATCTGACTGCCGCTACTGTCCAGATAAGTTACATGTGCTCCCTGATCGTGTGCTGCCACTTCAAAGGCACAACGGGTACGGGTAGAAGTTTTCTCAAAAATCAGAGCAATGTTTTTACCGCCTAGACGGGGTTGTTCCACACCGATTTTCTTTTCGGTTTTCAGTCTCGCCGCTAGGTCGAGCAGATTCTGAATTTCAGCTGGCGTATAGTCCAGCAGTTTTAAAAAATGTTTCTGGTTCACCGTACTCATTATTTTCTCCTTATTTATGTAGGCAGGCATCAGGCCAGGCCAGCTGCTGAAGCATGTTTTCATATATTGCCGATAACTGTGCCAGCGCAGTAATATCCACGCACTCATCAATCTGATGAATGGTCGCATTAACCGGCCCTAGCTCAATGAGTTCCCGAGCTATGTTTTTAATGAAACGGCCATCAGAAGTACCGCCCGTGGTAGACAGCTCGGCATCCACACCGCAAACAGACTTGATGGCTTTCTGCGCTACGTCGGTTAAACGACCGGCAGTCGTTAGAAAAGGCTGTCCGGACAATGTCCAGTCTATATCATAGTGTAAATTATGCTTATCTAAGATAGTGTGTACACGCTGACGTAGATTTTCGGCACTGGATTCAGTGGAAAAACGGAAGTTAAACTGCACAGTAAGCTCGCCTGGAATCACATTGGTGGCACCAGTACCGGCATGTATATTGGAAATCTGAAAACCGGTAGGAGGAAAATAGGTATTACCATCATCCCAGTGCATGGCAGTGAGTTCAGCCAGTGCTGCCGCTGCTAAATGGACAGGGTTGGCGGCCAGATGCGGATAAGCCACATGTCCCTGCCGGCCGTATACCCGCAATGTGCCGGATAAGGAGCCGCGCCGGCCGTTTTTTATCATGTCACCCAGTGTATCTGCAGCAGTAGGCTCACCAACAATGCAATAATCAATCAGTTCACCACGCTGTTTCAGGGTTTCGACCACACGTTTGGTGCCATCGTGTCCGTCACCCTCTTCATCTGAAGTTATCAGCATAGCCAAACGCAGTGGCAAATCCGGCTGTTGCAGCAGTAAGCGTTCGCAGGCAGTAACAAAAGCCGCGACACTGCTTTTCATATCAGCAGCTCCGCGGCCAAATAATTTGCCTTCACGCTCTGTCGGCGTAAATGGAGGCGAGTTCCAGCGGCTTTCGTCACCGGCCGGTACCACATCTGTGTGTCCGGCAAAGCATATCAGCGGCCCCTGATTGCCCCATCGCGCATAAAAATTATCGGTCTCTCCAAAACGCATGGTTTCAATGTTAAAACCAAGTGCGCTGAGCCTGCTCATCAGCAGAGGCTGGCAGCCATGATCATCTGGTGTGACAGACGGCTGTGCAATCAATGCTTTGGCCAGTTTCAGTGTTTCTATTTCCATTATCATAAACTCAATAAAAAATAACTTCAGGCAGCTTGCACAGCTGCCTGAAAACATATTACATCTTTATAAACCAAATTTTCTGTCTTGCCAAACATTTACCCAAAAATTGACAAACCATGGCATCTTATTCATATACCATTTCCGCCCGTTTAACATTACACAGCAGCTCATAGGAAATAGTGCCGGCAGCAGCAGCCACCTCATTGACATTCACCACATCGCCCCATAATTCAACTTCGCTGCCAAGAGACTGGCGGTGGTCATCCAGCTGTACTGTCATCATATCCATAGAAACTCGCCCCAAAACACAGCTACGTGCTCCATCTATGGCCACAGGTGTACCCGTTGCCGCACGACGCGGATAACCGTCAGCATAGCCGCAAGCCACCAACCCGACGCGGGTTGAACGTGAAGTCACAAAGCTGGCACCATAGCCGATTGGCTCTCCCATCTGCAAAACACGCTCACCAAATACTTTACTTACCAGCCGCATCACCGGCTTAAAGCGGCTGTCAGTTCCACCCATCGGCGAAATTCCGTACAGCGCCAAACCAGCACGTCCCCAGCCGCACTGGGTTTGCGGATACGCCATAATCGCGGCAGAATTGGCCAAACTGACATCTCCAGGTAAATCGGCACATACCATCTCGAACGTGTGAATTTGTTCTGCAGTCATGGTTTTCATAGGTTCATCAGCACAGGCAAAATGAGTCATTTTAACCACTTCAGCTACCTTATCACTTTGAGCCAGTGCCTGATAGGCCGGTGCATAATCATGCGGAAAAAAACCAGTACGATGCATGCCCGAATCCATTTTCAGCCATACCGTTACCGGTTTTTGCCAGTTGTGCGCCAACAATGATTCCAGCTGCCATAAATTACCCACTACTGGCCACAATCGATATTGATCAACCAGTGCATATTCTTCCTGCGCAAAAACACCTTCCAGCATAACAATAGGTATTTCTATACCCGCATTACGCAACTCTACCGCCTCGTTGATGCAAGCTACTGCAAAACCATCGGCCACATCAGCCAGCGCCTGTGCACAAGGTACCGCCCCATGGCCATAGGCATTGGCCTTCACCACAGCCAGCATTCTGCCGCCGCCATGCATCTGTTTCAGAGCCAGAAAATTATCACGCAAATGATTTAAACGAATATGCGCAACTAACGGACGCATTATTGATCCCCTGTATTGATGTCTGTCATATTATTGTTTCAGTAAAGCAATGCCGGTAAGCGGACCAAACTGTGCCAGTTTATACAAAGGCCCGCGCTGCTGTATATCATAACGCCACAGATTACCACCCAAATCCGTAATATAGATTAGCGAATGGACAAAATCCGCAGCCAGCCCGATTCCTTCCTGTAAACCGGTAGCCAATACCTGATGGTCTCTCAGCCCGTCTGTGCAGATGGCTGCACAATTCAGGCTATTTCCTCCAGCAGCATCGAGACCTCTGTCCGTCCAGTACAGCATCTGGTTGACATGGTCTATTTCCAGATCAATAGGTTCGGGCAGATTATCCAGTACCGTCTCAATATCGCTGCGGGTCGCAGCATCAAATTCAGCTTCCGGCTGCAGATGGGCTCGCAGGATACGACCTTCTCCTCCTTTCGGCCGCCCTTTCTGTGTCCAGTAAAAATAATTATGCTGCTTATCCAATGCAATGCCCACACAATGGCGCGCATAGTCATGCGCATCTCGCGGATACAACCCAGTTTGTACCAGTACATCCGTTTTTCCGCTTCGCAAATCATAGCGGCAGACACGCATTCCCTCACGGTCACACCAGTAAAGCTGACCCTCATCTTCATCAAACACCAGTTGCTTGCCGGTAACAAACAAACCATGTCCAACCAGCTCATGCCGCTGCTGTCCGTCGAGCGAAACTTCAGCAATCATTCCATCGGCCTGAAAAAATTCCAGAGAATCCGGTTCTTTTATTCGACCCATACTGGAATAAAACAATCGTTGATGGTGGATATCAACAGCAATTCCATCTGGAAAATCATGCAGCTCATCAGCCAGAATCTGGTGTGCTCCCGTCTGAGGATTGAATACGATTATCCTGCCAACAGGTGCAACTTCCAGCAACAAAATTTTATCGTCAGCCATATACAAACCTTTTCAACAGGATAACCTACATTTTCCGGCCGGAAAATTGGCGCCTGTCAGATTAATAATATATTAACCGTAATGATAAAACTTTTTACATCCTGTGTATGCCACAGACTGTTACACCAGACCGAACTATCTGACATATCTACACATATCGAGCTAACGACAAATCACCAGTTTCAATTTCCGGCTTCACTCCGCTAATGATATCTGCCAAAACTTTTCCCGAACCCAGCCCCATCGTCCAACCCAGCGTACCGTGGCCGGTATTCAGCGACAGATTCACAAACCGGCTGGCACCGATAATCGGCGTACTATCCGGCGTCATCGGCCGCAGGCCGCTCCAGAAAAAAGCTTCCGATGTATGGCAACTGCCAGGAAACAGATCATTCACCACTAAATCTAACACCACCTTGCGAGCCGGATTTAAATGAATACGATAACCCGATAATTCAGCCATTCCACCAGCACGGATGCGTTCATCAAAACGTGTCACAGCCACCTTATAGGTTTCATCAATCACCGTAGAAACGGGAGCTTTATCCTTATCAATAATAGGAATTGTCAGTGAATAACCTTTTACCGGATAAACAGGCAAATTTATTCCCAGTTTACGCATCATACTGCGGCTGAAACTTCCCAAAGCACAAACATAATGGTCCGCATTAAACCACTGACCATTTGCCTCTACCCCTTTAATCGAACACTTATCCTGCCGGATATCAGTAATCGCATGCCGATACAGAAATTTTACCCCCAGCGCCTCACATTTCTCAGCCAGACGGGTGGTGAATAAATGGCAGTCTCCAGTACCGTCTTGAGGCAAATATAGAGCACCAGCTAACCTGCCGGCCATATGAGCCAATGCCGGTTCATACTGCGTACATTCCGTCACGCTGTTTAGTATCTGCAACGGCACACCAAAATCCTGTAAAACAGCAATATCCGAACGCGAATCAATCACTTCTTTTTCGGTACGGAAAATCTGCAACGTACCCTGCCGGCGTCCTTCGTACTGAATATTCTCTTCAGCTTCCAGCTGCCGCAACATTTCTCGGCTATATTCTGAAATACGAACCATACGTTCTTTATTGGTCGCATAGCTTTGCGCATTGCAATTGCGATACATCTGCCACAGCCAGCGTAGCTGAAACAGACTGCCATCAGGCCTGATCAGCAGCGGGGAATGTTCTTTAAACAACCACTTGCTTATTTTGGCTGGTATACTTGGTGCAGCCCACGGCGTGGTATAGCCATAGGATAACTGGCCGGCATTAGCAAAACTGGTTTCCATTGCTGCTTGATCAGCTCGCTCCAGCACTGTTACCTCATGACCGGCCTTGGCTAAATACCAGGCAGTGCTTACCCCAACAATACCTGCCCCCATAATCAGAACTTTCATTACATTAGCTCCCTGAAAATCAAACCGGAATATCGCGGCTGTTTAATGGCAGAATCCTGAAAATAAACTGTTTAGTAACTTCTCCTAGTGTAAACAAAGAATGATAGTGAATTTCACTTTATTTTTACCAAAAAAAGGTGTATTTTAATAATTTATCACATTCAAACTACAAATTAATCATGCACCAGATTGATAAAGTGGACATGAAAATTTTGTCCTTACTGCAAAAAAATGCCCGCACCACCATGACCGAACTGGCCGATAAAGTAGGGTTGTCTACCACACCGGTTACCGAACGAGTACGGCGGCTGGAACGTGAAAACATCATTACCGGCTATCACGCCCGCCTGAATCCACGTGCCCTGAATCAAAGCCTGCTGGTATTCGTCGAAATCAAACTGCGTTCTAAATCCGGTAACATCTTTGAAGATTTCCGGCGAGAAGTTTTGACCATTCCGCAAGTACTGGAATGCCATCTCATATCTGGCGAATACGATTACCTAATTAAAGTGAGATTGCCCAATATGCACGCCTACCGCAATATGCTGGGCAATATATTGCTCCAGCTACCTGCGGCAGCCGAAAGCCGCAGTTATGTGGTAATGGAAGAAGTAAAAGAAGAACAACTCCTACACCTAGAATAAAATCACAGCACTAGCTATTCTAAGACTGAATAATCGTTCGGCATTCATACTTTATCCTGAATCAGCCTGACCAATAACGCTGTTTCATTGTCCAGCTGAGCCTCATCCTGATTCAAAAACAAATATACCGGCGTAGCACGCCGCACACCATATTTTAATGGTAAAACCTGTAATTCCCCACTGGCCAACTGCACCTGAATCCGTTCTTCCGGCAGCCAGCCATAGCCTACACCCTGAGTTACAGCCTCAATAGCCGTTTCAATTGTGGTAAACGTCCAGTTTTCTGCTGCACTTACTTGCCGGTAGGGTAGCTGCTGCTGTTCGCGGCTAACAATCTCAATCAAGGGATAGCGAACCAGCACATCCTGATCCAGCGGTGCCGGCAAAGCCAGCAGCGGATGCTCACGCTGGGCCACAGCTACAAAGTTCACCTCCAGCAATAACTTACCCTGACGTATCATTTCTGCGCTCGGCGTGATGATGTAGACATCGGCCTGTTGCTGTTGAAGCACAGCACAGCTTTCACTTCGTAGCACTTCAGTCAGATGAATTTGAGTAGAGGGATAAACCTGTTGAAAACGGCGTAAAACTGTAAACAGACGCGTTTTAGGAAAAATACTGTCCACCACCAAATCTAACCGTGCCCGCTCACCGCGTTGCAGCGCACGGGAACGGTTTTCCAGCTTCTCAAACCCCTGCAACAGAGGCAAGGCCTGTGCCAGTAGCTGCTGACCAGACGCTGTCAGCTCTGCCTTGCGGCCAACAATAGTCAGCAACGTTACACCCAGCCGTTCCTGCATTAACATCAACTGGTAGCTCAGGGAAGACTGGCTGCGGTTAAAGGCTTCCGCAGCACGGGCAAAACTGCCATAGCTCACCACAGCCTGTAAAAGCTGCCATTGTTCCAGTGTTGTTTTCATCGCGAATCAATCGAAATTTTAGAACATTTTATCTCAAAAATAACGTTATTCATCTGGTCCATACCTGTTTAAACTTCACTTATCCATTTAATCAAAATATCTTTTAATTGAAAGGAAAAAAATGTCTGTATTTGATAAAAACGATCTGAGCAATATTCTAGGAAAACATTTGGTTTACACCTATGATAATGGTTGGAACTACGAAATATACGTGAAAAATGCCAACACAATCGATTACCGCATTCACAGTGGCATAGTGGGCAATCGTTGGGTAAAAAGTCAAAAAGTCTATCTAGTACGGCTGGCTGAAAATGTATACAAAATCTCATGGACCGAACCAACCGGTACCGACGTCAGCCTGAGCGTCAACCTGTCCGACAAAATTTTCCACGGCACCATCTTTTTCCCACGTTGGGTAATCAACAATCCGGAAAAAACCGTTTGCTTCCAGAATGAGCATATTCCACAAATGGAAGCTTACCGAGAAGCTGGTCCGGCCTATCCTACGGAAGTAATAGATGAATTTGCCACCATTACCTTCATCCGTGATTGTGGTGAAAATGATGAAAGCATCATTAACTGTCCTGCCAGCGAATTACCAGCCGATTTTCCGAATAATCTTTAATTAATATCTTCAGAAAACAGGGCGGAAATTAAATTTTCCGCCCTGTTTTTTCATCCTCAAGCCAGTAACAACCATTCGCAGCAATACTTTTTTTAAATATTCAGAACATCTCCATCACACTGCACACTACTTTATTTTTGCTGGTAAAACATGCTTTCAAATATCGAACATATAGATTTAGAAGCTTCAGCACATAGCAGACCTAATTTTTATCAAATAGTATGTAAATCAGAATGAAATTGTACTAAGGCCGAGACAAAGACTTGAAATTGATAATGAAATTAAGCAATCCATATAACTATTTTCAAGCAACTAAAAATATTGATAAACCCGACCTATGTTAACAAATTAACAAAATCGAAATATAGTCAAATCATGATTTTTGCCAACGCAAAATCATGATTCAAGCCGGTCATATCTTATTATGCTTTGTCCAAATGATTGAGAATATCCAAAGCCGGTGCTACATCAGTTTCTGCAACAAAGATATGATCATGATAATAGCCGGCCACAACATTACAGCTGATATTCTGCTGTGCCAGAGCGCGAGAAAAAGCGGCGGTAAGTCCTACAGCAGACAGAGATGAATGCACCTTCAAGGTAATCCAGCCTGCAACGTAGTCATAGCTTAGCTGATGCTCATCAGCCACAGCCTGAGGCAGAATCAGCGTAGTTCCCTCACTTTCCTGCACAGTAGCCACAGCAGCAGACAGCAATTCAGCCACCGGCTGCTTTACGGTACAGAACACATATTTGCCCGCATTATGCTGCGGCGCTGCCGATTGCAGCAAAACATGCAAATTACTTTCACCAGACATAATCTTCCCCTGAGTCTAAATATAAAACAACTATCCTAACAGCATTCATATACCAACAAAAGCTTAGGCCTATATTTTTCTGGCTTTACGACAACACTTCGCTATTTAAAACCAAATATCCAGAATGTACCTCTTTAGTAACAAACAAAATACAACTAAGAGACGAGTCGAATATGACTTATAAAAATCCCGTTAGCATATTAAAAACAGATAAAAAAATGCGCACACGGTTAAGTGTGCGCCAAGTCTACAAAGGAGAAATAGAGGAGAAACTGTTAAACCAACTAGGAGCTGATTTAACGAAGCGAATTATGCCTCAACTACGCCTGCATAGCAAGTCATATTTTGTATTAATTCGACAAAATAAGGTTATTTTAATTAAAAATACCGCAAAATTCATTAACTGCATCTAACTTGTGCTGAAAAAATATCAAAAAAGACTTTATCTAACCATCACTTAGCCATACCAAGGTATTATCTGCCTGCCGGCACACCTGCTGTAGCCTGAATTTGCTCATTTTGCCAGCTTTCGCGGATTTTTTGTGCCTTTGCAAAAAAAGCCGTGAGCTTCTGCGCATCACCATCTTGCAGGCATTGCTTCAAATACGCCAGCTCCAGCTGTTGTTTCTCAAGCAGACCAGCCAGCACCTGTCGGTTCGCCAAACAAATATCCGTCCATATCTGCGGATGACTGGCAGCAATTCGGGTGAAATCCCTAAAACCGCTACCAGCAAATTGTAACAGCTCATCCGCATTAGCTGCTTCCGCCAGCTGATGCACATAGGCATAAGCCAGCATATGCGGCAAATGGCTTACAGCAGCAAAAATCGCATCATGTCTGGCTGCATCCAGATGATAAATTTGCGCCTGCACCGCTTGCCACATTGCTTCCACAGCCTGCAAAGCCGTTTTATCCTGCTGCTCATGAGCACAGATAATACATTTTTTTGCAGCAAACAAGCCAAACTGTGCCGCCAGCGCCCCATGACGGTCGGAACCAGCAATCGGATGTGCCGCCACACAGCGCTCATAATGCTGTGGCAACTCAGCAGCAAAAGCCTGTAAAGCCAGCTGCTTAGTACTGCCCACATCAGTGACAATACATCTATCTGGCAAAAATGGCGCAAGCTGGCGGCAGATAATCGGCAAAGTATTAACTGGCGTAGCGATGAGCACCATATCGGCATCAGCCACACTTTCTGCATTAATGCATTCGCAGGCACAATCAATTACTCGTCGCTCTAGTGCCCGCGTCAGATTGTCGGCATCAATATCAATACCAACCACCTCTTCCACCCGTGCCGCCCGTTTTAAATCCAGTGCCAGCGAACCACCTATCAGCCCTACCCCAATCAGCACCAGCTTATGCATACTTATCTCAGCAATCATTCTATCCACAACATCATTACCGTGTCCGGCTTATCAGCTTTCATCATCAGAGTGGTCGTCCCCATGCATCCAGAAACTCCTGCCAGTGCGGCGCCTGCAATCCTTTCAGGTAAACCTTCAGACCACGGATTTCCTGTTCGTATTCATCGGCATTCAGAAAACCACGCAACAGATTAAAACGCAGATACATCAAATAAGTATTAGCGGCATCTGTCTCACAGTACTGCCGAATCTGGGTTAATTCTCCCTGCTGATATGCTGTCCAGACCTGACTGCCATCCATCCCCAGCTTACCCGGAAAACCACACAGCTTAGCCATATCATCCAACGGAACACAGGCACGCGCTTGATAGAGAGAAAGCAAATCCATCAAATCACAATGACGTGCATGATAGCGGCTGATATAGTTGTTCCATTTGAAATCTCGGCTGTCACCAAAATCCCCTTCCCCCATATCCCAGTAACGGGTGGCACTGATACCATAAATTAGCGCACGATAATGCAACACCGGTAAATCAAATCCACCACCATTCCAACTCACCAATTGCGGCGTATGTGTTTCAATCAACTCAAAAAAACGTGCAATCAGCGTTTCTTCACTATCTTCTGGCGTGCCAATACTACCAACATGAATCTTTTCTGCCCCCCAGCGCATACAGCATGAAATGGCTACTACCTGCTGCAAATGCAGCTGCATAAAATCATTACCGCCAGTTTTTGCCCTTCGCTGCTGCAAAGCAAACTCCACCACATCGGCATCACTTACTTCCGCCGGCAAATGATGAAGTACCCGGATACCGGCCACATCAGGCACGGTTTCAATATCGAAAGCCAAAATCGGATTCATGGCAATGGTTCACATTGATTAACGAAAGAGTATTGTGGCATGAAGCAAGAAGCCGCGCCATACGTTTTAGCCTCAAAACAGTATTACAACACGGTCAGGATTGTTTTATACTCACAATCAGTCAGGATCAGTGAAAAATGCAGCAAACCCAAAACACAGAATCATTTCTCTAGCAGCCAAACAGATTTACTTGCCGTATGATTTAAGCCTGTTTTAGCAACAAAATAGCAACATTTTCCACGCTCATACTGACACATACTTCACAGGCTGGGCATAATGGCCATAGATTATCAATAACCACTTATTAACTCATTCTCAGACATTTATGATAAACAAAATCCGCTTATGGCAATGGCTTGTTCCTTTACTGGCCATACCTGTCCTCGCTTCTTGCGACGGTACTCCCGTTCATAATATAGACAAAACCGCCAGTGCCACATCCGGTATCAGTGCCCCAGCATCAGCCAATAAAGCTGCTGCAGTTGGTGCGGCAGTAGATGCCGAAACCAATAAAAAAATTAGCGATAATCTGTCTAAAAACATGCAAAAAGCATTTAAAAGTACAGAGTTAAACGTTCAGAGTATCTATACCACTCCATTTAAAGGTATATATGAAGTAATAATCACTGGTAATCAGATTATCTATACTGATGAAAATGCGGATTACATTATGCTGGGTAATCTGATTGACCTCAAACACCATCAGAATCTGACGGAGCAACGTATGAGTGATTTATCAAAAATTGATTTTGACCAGTTACCACTGGATAAAGCAATCAAAGAAGTACGTGGCAACGGCACACTGGTAATGGCTGTATTCTCCGACCCAGATTGCCCTTTCTGTAAAAAGCTGGAAGAAGAAATCGCCCAGATTGATAACCTCACAGTTTATACTTTCCTCATGCCGGTACCCGATCTACATCCAGGCGCACAGAAAAAAGCAGTACAAATATGGTGTCAGAAAGAACGCACCACCGCATGGACAGAATGGATGCGTCATGGCAAGGAACCAGCCAGCGTAGCCAATTGCAGCAACCCCGTAGAAGACACCATGAAATTAGGCAATAAATTTGGTTTTGATGGTACCCCCACCATGGTATTTCCGAACGGCAAAACCATTTCCGGCCTAATGCGTAAAAATGAACTGGAGCAGGAATTAATCAAAAATCAGAAATAAAAACTGGTCACACGCAAAAGCAGCCGTAAACGGCTGCTTTTTTATTCTGTTTTGAAAAAGTAGTATCCATTTATTCACCAAAACAGTCTGAAAAGAGCAGTGAGCACACTCAGATCTTACTTTAATCAAAGCTAGCATATCATCTTGTCAAAACAAGCTATTATATCTATTATTAATTAAATTTAGCTTCTCCTTCAGCAACCATGTATAACATTGAGCGGGTTTACACCTATCAGCAACAACAGCCAGCTGTATTGATTGACCGTCTGTGGCCGCGTGGTATCAGCAAAACCAGAATAAACAAAGTTTTATGGCTAAAAACTGTTGCACCTTCCAGCCAGCTGCGACAGTGGCTACATCAGCAGCCCGATACCCGCTATGGTGAATTTTGCTTACGTTACCAGCAGGAACTGAAGCAGCCACAACAGCAACAAGACTTGCAGAAGCTACAACAACTGCATCAGCAGCACCAGCAATTATGGCTGCTAACCGCTGTTAAAGATATTACCCACAGCCATGTACCAATATTACTGGCACAATTACAGAATAGAGACAGTTAGAAAACAGTAAAAATCTGTCTGATATATGGACACCGCCATCGATTCAAGATTGTCGTGAGATTTCAAAGGAAATTCACTGGGCGGCAACAGTAATTTCACACACAGGCTTTGGGATTCCAGATGGTTTTCAGTTCGTCATGCGGAGCAGATTCAAACATGAGTAAACAGACTCAAAAATCTGAAAGAAGACCATAAAAATATTATGTTAGTAAATGAAGATCAATAATTTAGAATAAATCCCATTAAGAAAATATTTACCGGGATTTTATAAGAAAAAATAAAATTTTTTACATCAATAAAATATTGAGCAAATTGAATAAAGAAATAAGAAAAAGAATTTTGTTAATACCCTATAAGATGGGGGTTGATTCCAAATAGTGTCTTGGATTTGAAATATGTTTATAAAAAAATTCTTGTAAAAACTAATCTTGAAATGCGAAATTTATTACGGCGTAGTTGCTGTAGATTATGTCATTGCCTTAATACAAATACTCCTTTGCCATTTTATTATTATATTCATGGGCTTATTGATTATATATCAATAGGCATAATCAAGGTATAGACTCTTAAGATGCAGCCAATTCTTTTTTTCATTTGATTAAAGAAAAATTAGAAAAAAACCTAATTTTTTAATATCAAACAAAGATAAAGTTTTAATGACAATTAATTTCTAATGGATAATCAATCTTCATTTTGTATAGATGTATAAAATGACAAGTCGAATTTGCGTCAAAATACAGTTATATCTATGAAAAACTGGAAAAAATGCAATCTGAACTGCTTAACTGTGGTACCTTTTCCCAGTGACAGATCAGATATTATTATTGAGCTGATATAGCGCATATTCGGGAAGTCAGTTCATGTGAAACATAAATAACCTATGTCTGAAACAAATACCCGGCCGAAAATTACTTTCTGACCGGGTATTAAATTAATATTCTTATATTAAGTTCCGTCGCTCAGGCTGCATTAGCACTAGGCTGTGAACGTAACAGTTGAATCAGGCGCACAATACGTTCTTTCATTTCTCGCCGGTCGACAATCTGGTCAATGGCACCCTTATCCAGCAGAAACTCTGCCCGCTGGAATCCCTCCGGTAAAGTCTCACGCACTGTCTGTTCAATCACACGCGGACCGGCAAAGCCAATCAGTGCATTCGGTTCCGCCAGTACCACATCACCGATAAAGGCAAAGCTCGCAGAAACACCACCCATAGTAGGATTGGTCAATACCGAAATAAACGGCAGCGATTTATCCGTCAGCAGATGCAGAGAAGCACAGGTTTTGGCCATCTGCATTAGCGAATTCAAGCCTTCTTGCATCCGTGCCCCGCCAGAAGCAGCCACACAGATAAAAGTACAGTTATGTTTTACCGCTTCACGCACACCACGCACAAAACGTTCACCCACAACTGAGCCCATAGACCCGCCGATGAAATTGAATTCAAAAGCAGCTATTACAACCGGTACGCCATTCATAGTGCCACGCTTCACCACCAGCGCATCATCCTCTTGCGTCAGTTTGCGAGCAGTACTCAGACGGTCTGTATATTTTTTGCTGTCTCGGAACTTAAGAATATCAATCGGTTTAATATCAGCACCAATTTCATACTGTTTACCTTCATCCAGCATCAAGTGAATACGCTCACGCGCTGAAACCGGATTATGGTAGCCGCACTTTGGGCACACTTCCATGTTTTTCTTCAAATCCGTGGCATACAAAGTCGCCGCACAAGACGGACATTTTTGCCATAAACCTTCAGGAATACCGCCGGATTTGGCCACAGGATCTTTTTTAATCTTGGGTGGCAGGATTTTATCTAACCAACTCATACTTTCATTCCTGGTTATTACCGTCCGCATACTTCTCACGGGCGGCAGAATTAGGATTGCACGCAGATTATTCCAGCGCCTGTCTCAGCTCGGCCACTACCGGTGCGAGCGCCTCAGCTTCATGGCCTGCATGCTCAGCAATCGTCTGTACAAAGCGGCTGCCCACAATCACTGCATCAGCTACTGCACCGATACGGCGGGCACTGTCAGCATCGCGGATACCGAAACCCACACCAACAGGCACCTTAATAAACTGGCGTAAATGATCAATTTTACGCGAAACTTCAGTTGTATCCAACTGTGATGAACCAGTCACACCTTTTAGTGACACATAATAAACAAAACCACTGGCCTTACTGCCAATCAGTTTAATCCGTTCATCAGTTGTAGTCGGGGCAATCAGAAAAATACAATCCAGTCCGTGTAATTTCAGCTGTTCATGCAAATCATCAATTGCCTCTGCCGGACAATCTACAGTCAACACACCATCTACACCAGCCTGAGCAGCCGCACGGGCAAACGATGCATAGCCTATATGAAAGACTGGATTCAGGTAGCCCATTAATACCACCGGTGTAGTCTGATTATCCTGTCTGAACCGTGCCACCACTGCCAATACATCTGTCAGTGACACATGCTGACGCAAAGCCCGTTCTGATGCGGCTTGAATAACCGGCCCATCTGCCATCGGGTCGGAGAAAGGTACGCCTAGCTCAATAATATCCGTACCATTGGCAACCAGCGTCTGCATTAGCTTTACTGTAGCAACCGGATCAGGATCGCCACAGGTAATATACGATACCAGAGCAGTACGACCATGCAACTGCTCAAACGTCTGTTGAATTCTACTCATTTTTCTTATCTACCCTTTTCGGAGTGTGCCAATGCTGCTGTGACACCAGACGGACATCTATTCTAGCTGCCTCTAGCAACAGCGGGATTCCTGCTAGACTGCAATACCCGCTGTACAGATAATCTCAACTTAATCATAGCATGCACCACGGCACATCCTTTAATTTTTCATCGACTGCACTGGTGCCGGCACGCGACCGCCGCGATTGATAAACACCTCGCAGGAACCGGATTTTACCGGCATCACCGGCGCCCGTCCCAGCAGACCTCCAAACTCTACGTAATCACCAACATCTTTACCGCTAACAGGAATCACCCGCACTGCCGTGGTTTTACTATTAATTAGTCCGATTGCCGCTTCATCAGCAATAATACCGGCAAGCGTACTCGCCGGTGTATCGCCCGGTACCGCAATCATATCCAGACCTACCGAACACACTGCGGTCATCGCTTCCAGCTTATCCAGTGTCAATACACCTGCTTCTACAGCGGCTATCATACCTTCATCTTCCGATACCGGTATAAATGCACCACTCAGACCGCCTACAGCACTAGATGCCATCATACCGCCTTTTTTCACGGCATCATTAAGTAAGGCCAGTGCGGCTGTGGTACCGTGGGTACCGCATACACTCAACCCCATTGCTTCCAAAATGCGTGCCACACTATCACCCACTGCCGGAGTAGGCGCCAGTGATAAATCCAGAATACCAAATGGAATACCGAGCATTTTGCTGGCTTCGTGCCCAATTAACTCACCTACGCGAGTAATTTTAAACGCAGTTTTCTTCACCAGCTCGGCCACTTCGGTCAGAGAAAGTCCCTGCGTATTCTGTAATGCCGCACAAACCACACCCGGTCCGGACACGCCCACATTAATCACGCAATCCGCCTCGCCGGCACCATGAAAAGCACCGGCCATAAATGGGTTATCCTCCACAGCATTACAAAACACAACGAGTTTGGCACAGCCAAAGCCCTCTGGCGTGATTTCAGCAGTCTGACGGATGGTTTCGCCCATTAACCTAACGGCATCCATATTAATACCGGCACGTGTAGAACCGATATTTACCGAGCTACACACCACATCAGTACAGGCCATTGCCTTAGGAATAGAACGAATCAATACCTCATCGGCCGGACTCATACCCTTATGTACCAGAGCGGAAAAACCACCAATAAATGAAATACCAATGGCTTTGGCAGCCTTATCCAGCGTCTGCGCAATTGATACATAGGAATCCGCACCAGTGGCAGCACCAATCTGTGCAATCGGTGTGACCGCAATGCGTTGATTTACAATAGGCACACCATATTTGGCAGAAAGTTCTGTTGCCGTCTGCACCAAATTTTTTCCCACCCGCGTAATCTTGTTAAAAATCTTTTCATTGAGGCGGTTAATATCTGTATCAATACAATCATGCAGATCAATACCAATGGTAATGGTACGCACATCAAAATGCTGGTCAGAGACCATACGCACCGTTTCCAGAATTTCATTATTCTGAATAGAAAACGACATAGACAACTCCTAAATCCGATGCATAGCATTAAACAGAGCTTCGTCCTGCACACGGATATGCAAACCCCGCTTTTCACCTTCACTGTCCAGAAATTCACTGAACTGCAAACGCGGCATTGTGCATCGCTCCGTATCCAGCAGAATAATCATAGTGAAATAATCATCCATAAGCTGCTGGCTAATATTCATAATGCTTACCTGATGTTCTGCCAGCAAAGTGGCAACTTCAGCAACAATACCAATACGGTCCTTACCAATTACTGTCATCACAGCATGACTAGACATACTCAATCCTATTCACAATAACGATTTCAAATCAGAAGAGCGCAAACAGCCTTAAGACATTTGCTCACATTTAAACAAAAGCGCACACAGCAGAATTAAAAAAGCAATTCCGCCCCCAAGCATTGCCACTCCATTCCAGCCGACATGTGCATAAGCCATAGCGGAAGCCAGCGAACCAAGTACACCGCCGATAAAATACATACTCATATAGCCCGATGCAATACGGCCTTTCAGCGCCGGATCAGAACGATAAATTAACGACTGATTGCAGATATGCAAAGCCTGAATAGCAAAATCCAGCAGTATTACCCCGCCAATCAGCGCCCACAGATAGTGGCCACCGGCATACAGCAGTACCCAGCTGAAGAGAAACAGCAGCGCACACACCACAGTCATTGCATAACTGCGGCCTTTATCAGCTGCCCAGCCTCCGACATTGGAACCGAATATACCCAGCGCACCAAACAGTCCGAACAAACCAATCGTACTTAAACTGAAATGATACGGAGCGTTACTGAGCAACAGCGTCAGCGGCGTCCACAACACAGAAAATAGACAAAAATCCAGCGCCCCCAGCACACCACGCTGACGCAATAACGGCGTACGCCACAACAAAGACCACACCGATACTAGTGTCTGCCAATAGCCAAAAGATCGGCTGCGCTCACGGTGTACATGCGGTAACTTCCATTGCAAAGTCAGCGTCATCAGCATCAGCATGACCGCGCCCAATACATACACCATGCGCCAGCCCCACCAATGAGCCACCAAACCGGAAAAAGTGCGCGACAGCAGAATCCCCAGCAACAAACCGCTCATCAACGTACCAATTACACGCCCGCGCTGCTCAGGATCAGTTAGGCTGGCTGCTAGCGGCATCAGTATCTGCGCAACCGTACAAAAAGCACCCACCAGCAACAGTCCGGCTACAAATAAATATATATTCGGCGCCAGTGCAATGAGTAGTGCACTAATACTGACTACACCGTACAGAGAAACTATTAGTTTTTTGTTATCCAGCAAATCACCCAAAGGCACCAGAAACATCAGACCCAGCGCATAGGCCAACTGTGTGAGTGTAATCAGCATTCCGCTACTGTCCACATCCAGCCCAAAATAGCGAGCCATGACCTCAATCAGCGGAAAAACAAAATAATTACTAGCTACCGCCAGACCGATGGCCAACGCCATCACAAAAATCTGTACAGAAGACAGCCTGATACGATTATTCATACACCACAAACAATATTCAAACAATTACAGCACAGTGGCCTGCATAATCACAGGCTGATACCATCCAAACGGGCAACCGTATTGATATCCTTATCACCGCGGCCGGAAAGATTCACCAGAATCACTTCATCCGGACTCATTTTCGGTGCATTGGCCACAGCCCATGCCAGAGCGTGGCTAGATTCCAGCGCTGGTATGATTCCCTCTTGGTGACAGAGCAGATGGAACGCTTCCATCGCTGCCTCGTCACCCATAGCTTCATACTGAACACGACCAATATCATGCAGCAAGCTGTGTTCAGGACCGATTCCTGGATAATCCAGACCGGCAGAAACTGAATGCGTGGAAACCACCTGCCCGTTTTCATCCTGCATCAAATAACTGCGGAAACCGTGTAAAACCCCTACCGGACTATGTGAGCTGATGGGCGCAGCATGCTGATGTCCAGTCAGACCCAGACCACCGGCCTCTACTCCCACCAGACGCGTTTCAGGGACATTAATATAAGGATAAAATAGCCCGATCGCATTCGAACCACCACCAACACAGGCTACAGCTACATCCGGCTGTCGCCCGATTGCCTCTTGCATCTGCTGCTTGGCCTCATTGCCAATCACGCACTGAAAATCGCGTACCATTTCTGGGTAGGGCATCGGACCGGCAGAAGTACCAATAATATAATAAGTATCATCTACCCGTGCCACCCACTCACGTAAAGCCTCATTCATGGCATCTTTCAGCGTGCATGAACCTGAATCCACACCTACCACCTTTGCACCTAAAAGTTTCATCCGGTACACATTCGGTGCCTGACGCTGAATATCCTCTGTGCCCATAAACACTGTGCATTCCATGCCGAATCGTGCTGCCACTGTCGCTGACGCCACGCCATGCTGGCCAGCGCCGGTTTCGGCAATCACTCGCTTTTTACCCATGCGCTGTGCCAGTAAAGCCTGACCAATCGTATTGTTGATTTTGTGCGCACCGGTATGATTCAGGTCTTCCCGCTTCAAATAAATCTGTGCCCCACCCAGATGGGCAGTTAGGCGGCGGGCATAGTACACAGGACTAGGTCGTCCCACATAATATTTCAAATCTTCATGGTATTGTGCCCAGAACGCCGGATCAGCCTTCGCTGCATAATAAGCCTGTTTTAACTCAGTTAGAGCCGTAATCAGTGTCTCTGATACAAACAGCCCGCCATGCTCACCATAAAATCCCTGTTCATCCGGATAATGATAATTTTCCATATTTTTTTCCATTGAGCGACTAAATACCTAGAGAATAAAACTATTCGGCCATATTAACATTTTTTAAATACATTATCCTGTAAACCGTCTAACCTACAGAATAATTGCACTCAAAACTTTGCTTTCATCTGTCTATGTCGCAATTTCGGGTATAAAAAAAACAAACATAAATAATTACCAAAATGACGCCAATGCAGACTTGTGTTCTGAATAACCTGTTTCGCAGTATCAGAAACAAACGTCATATAAGAAAGTTCGTTTATTCAATTATGATGAATAATGAAAAAACATCGTCAGATAAATTGATTGTAGCGACACGATAAAATCATATTTTTAGTAAATTACTTTTCGTATCTAGACATCAGAACCACATTGAAAATCTTGTACCATACCATTCACACATAACAACGAGCTTATTACATTGAAATTTTCCATCAAAATCTGAAATAAAACACAATACTCAGACAGACAGGTAAATATCGTTCTATTAAAAGAAAACATTCGTTTTATTTTAGTCTGATAGAAAAATTCAGCTTTAAAGCATCATCCATTTCAGCTAATTTAACCGAAACTCCTTAATACCATCGCTAGTAAAAGTCAAAATCAGCACAGATTTGGAAATCTTTAAAGCCCAAAATAAAAATTCCACGTTCGCAAAATTTATTTAAATAACTAATTGTTTTATAAAAATAATATTATCATACCGTACAAACAAAGGTATTATTAGCACCTAGAATCAACACTCCAAGTAGAAAAAGTACTAATTGCAGACATCAGATCCTGCATCTTTTGCTTATCCTTGACACCGGGTGCCTGCTCCACACCACTGCACACATCAATGGCCAGTGCATTACTTTGTCTGATTGCAGAGACAATATTTTCCGGTTTCAAACCACCGGAAAGCACCCATGGCCGTACCAACGTAGACGGCAAAATTTGCCAATCAAAACTCTGCCCAGTACCGCCATATTGTCCACTGACCGCAGCATCAAACAATAAAGCACGTGCGTCCGTATACACAGCAGCAGCCGTTTCAATATCAGCCCTGTTTTGTACCCGTACAGCCTTAATATATGGACGCTGGAATTGGCGACAGAATTCCGCATTTTCATCACCATGAAACTGGACCACATCCAGCGACACCTTCGCCAGTACATCCTCTATCTCAGCAGCCCGTGCATTCACAAACAGCCCAACCACCGTAACAAAAGGTGCTATTGCACGCACTATCGTCTGAGCCTGCGCAATCGTGACACAGCGCTTACTGCCAGCAAAAAATATCAACCCAATGGCATCTACCCCTAATTGTGCAGCAAACTGTGCATCTTCAACCCGCGTCATGCCACAAATTTTCGTACGAATATTCATATTTCACCTTTTTTAACTGCCAGCTAGTGCTCACCTAAACTAATCAAGATCCGGCCACAGCCATAGCGGCAATGGCTGCGTATCCACATCCCATTGAGCGGGATAATCAACACCGGTAAGGTACAGCCCGTCCGGCATAAATGTTGGCGGAGCCAGTTGCCGGCTTTTTGCCGCCAGCAATTGTGCAAATCCAGACACACTTAGCTTACCCGCTCCCACATACACCAGCGCACCTACAATATTACGCACCATATTATGGACAAATGCACTGCCATGGAAATCTATCGCCATCAATTCAGGACTACCACTGAGTCTCAGTGCATACAAAGTTTTTACTGGTGATTTAGCCTGACAGTCACTGGAGCGAAAGCTGGAAAAATCGTGTTCACCAACCAGCAATGCAGCTGCTTCACGCATCAATTCCATATTGAGAGGATAATGAGTCCAGCCGACGCGGCCACGCAGCTGCGGCATTCGGACACGACTGGATTCAAGCATATAACGGTAACGCCGTCCGCAAGCATCAAACCGTGCATGAAATTCAGCAGCAACCATCTGGGCTTTAAGAATCCGGATATTCTTATCCATTGCCGTATTGCTTCCACGCAGCCATGCCTCTGCACTTCGTCTGGCATGCGTGTCGAAGTGTACAATCTGACCGGTAGCATGCACACCGGCATCAGTGCGCCCTGCCACCACCACCTCTATTTCTTCCGCCGCTACAGAGCTTATTGCTTTTTCCAACACCGACTGAATGGTATATAGTCCGTCTGGCTGTTTCTGCCAGCCATGGAAAGCCGTACCATCATAAGCAATTGTTAATGCCCAGCGCTGCTTATAGCCAATATCATCCTGCATATTTTCTGGACGCTTTACCACAATACCTACCATTACTTTTCCAAATCCACACTAATACACACTGTTACATGGCATTATTATCGCATAGCCATCATTTGCGTTCATATTTATAACGAGTAGCTTACCAAATAAACAGGTAAGACAAACAATTTAGCGGCCGGCACACTCATCCAAATCATTAGACAGATGCTGATTGATGATAGTATCCGTTTTTGTTACCAGACTTAGCAAAAAGCTGTTTACAGACAATAGCAGTTGGATAACATACCAAAGATTTTGCAAATACATTTTTCAACACCTGCCGCATATAATCTATCTAAATACAGCATTTTTACTACTTCCAAAATATCGTCATATAAATCAAATCTAGATACAAACTCGAAATAAAAAGACTGAATCCTGATACAGGATTCAGTCTTTACCAAATATGAACTGCATTTAGCATGTTCTGTACAGATTAGCCACCTAGCTGTTGTAACAGATTCTGAGCTTCCGCCAGCACTGCGCCATTAGCTTCATCAACCAATTCTCGTAAAGTCTGGCGTGCAGTCACCGCATCATCCATCTCCAGATACATCTTAGCCAGCTCCAGCTTGGCCTGTAACGGAATCGCCTGCTGTTCAGGTGTCAATGGCTTATCAGTTTCTTCTTCCTCTTCGGCCGACTGTTCTAGCCAATCCTGTGCACCGTTGCCAGTTGCAAAAGAAGAAATTGGGGCAGAAGAAGGAGCAGCGCTACTTTCAGTAGCTGTGGATTCTGCCTGATTATCATCCAGCGTAAAGTCCATAGACGAAACATCCACCACATCAGCATCAGTCGGTTGTGCTGAAGTAGATGGAGCAGCTTGTGAATCCTCATGCTCATCACTGATACTTAATGCATCCCAATCAATATCATTTGAAATCGCTTCATCTTCAGCAACAAACTCATGTTGATCCTGAGATGACAAAGCCTGATCAATTGTAGAGGATGTATCCTCTGCCACAGCAGCAGATTCGTTTTTGGACTCTTCATCAAACTTAAAGTCCTCGTCCCATTGCAAATCAGCCAGAGCATTAAGTGTATCCACTTCAGCTGCCGCCGGTTTAGTTTCCGGCTCAACAACAGCAGGCTCCTCCTCTGTGCTGAAATTCATATCTAATGATGGCAAATCATCAGTATCTGTGGCTGTTTGCTCAGCCATCACTACATCAGAATGCACAGCTGATTCATGCTCATCTTTACTAGAATCATCAGCCACCACCCATTCAAAATCCGCGCTGTCTGCTTCTTCTTTTTCCGGCTCAATTACAGGAGACTCTTTAGAAGTCAGCACTTCCGGCTGTTCAGTTTCATCAATTTGATCCAGCCAAGATAAATCGTCGCCATTATCCATCTCTGCTACTGATGGGGCTGTTGTATCTGCAGGAGCAGCTGGCGTATCATCGGTGAAATTAAAATTTAGCCAGTCAATATCATCTTCTTCAGGCTTGTTTGCAGCAGCCTCCGGTTTTGATTCGGGAAGCTGAGTAGTAACGTCAGATTCGGAAACATTGCCAGCCGGCGCGTCAGCTTTCGCGGAGCTGTCAGAAGACTCATCATTCAGCCACGACCAATCATCTGCATCGGCTGACGCTGATGAGGCTGCCACTGCAGTAGATGCCTGATTAGTTGCAGCTGGCGATGCCGGTTCTGACTGTTGAAGTTTCGGTGGTTCATCATTGAATACCACATCATCATCGTCTTCATCATCAGATGAATAATATTCCTCAGCTTCCTCAGCATCGCGTTTTTTACGTCTCTGCCATATAAATGCGGCAATCAGCAGCACACCAGCGAGACCAACCAAAGCATAAGGCCACCAGGATGGCAACAACGATTCTTCTGGTGTAGGTTCTACAGGCTGTACAGGTGCTGGAGTTGGATTAACCTTAGGCTGCACTGGTTTCGCTTTCACTACAGAAGCAGCAGAAGCGGCTGGCGCAGATGCGGAAGCAGCAACGGCTTCAGTTTTACCTGCATCTTGCGTTTTAGCTACTTCTGGCTTAGTTGGAGCTATAGGTTCTGAAGCAGCAGCCTTCTGAATTTTGTTTGCAGATACATCAGATTTGGTTGGAGTAGCAGCTGCAGTATTTTCAGCAGCCTTGGCGTCTGGCGCAACAGATACAGGTGATTTACTCTGTGCAGTCACCGGCTGTTGAACCGTTTTAATTTTTACTTTAGATAATTTATACAGCTGGGTAGTAGAAGGAATATTCAGACTGATATTCCGATACATCAAATCCGGATTACCATTACGAAATGCCTGTGGATTAGCCACAAGCAGAGCATGCATTGTCTGCTCTACTGTCATATTCTGCGGCCGTACCTTACGTGCAACATCCATCAGTGTTTCATTATTGTCTACATTATATTTCACCACCGCATTGTCTGAAGCAAGCCTGTTTTGCAAAGCTGCAGTAGCCCGTGCAGCAGATTTATTTCTGACAGAGTGTGCCTGCTTATGATGTTTACTGCCATTTCGAGCAGAAGCAGAGGAGCCATGCCCATTTTCCGGCGGATCCAGTAATGCTGTATATTGCCTACCCTGACTACCTGAGACGAGGCTAAAAGACATCATCGGATCACTAATTGGCTTACTGGATCGCAAATGAATCACTGCATTCTGCCCTTGCGGTGTCACCCGCACCTGTAGCGGTGCGCCTGAAATTGTCGGCCGACCCTTTAAAGCGGCTCTGGCTTCATCACCAGTTACAACCACGCTACCTGAAAATGGCTCTCCCAAAGCAGAGTTAACCTGCAGGCTGCCAAGTCCTGCCCATGCAGGTGCACTGGCCGAAAAACATAAAGACAGTGCGATGATTTTTAAATTATATGCGTTCTTCAATCCCGTACCCTCACCGGTAATGCACCATTGCCATCAGGCTCGTGCCTATTCATTTGAAAATTTCTGCAAGTACTCAAAATGCAACTGGTGTTTAACGTTCACTAAACCTGTTTTTATATTATCTCACGCTATAATAGCTTTTGCGACCATTTAATGCCAAATCACCTTGACCTATTTTGCTCTTATAACATGCATAACTGTGGATATTTTCAGACGAAACATCATCCAAAAAACACTAAACCAATATACAACAATGGTTAAATTTTGTTTAATACCTTGCTTTAACAGGTGCCAAGTGTAAAAACTCAGGGTATCATGGAGATTATTTCACACCCTACAACAACAAACCTGAAAAAAGATATACAGTCCTGAATAATGAAAGCAGTATTCGAATTTCTGGTAGTTATTCTCTTCTTTGCTACCTATGCCTTAACCAAAAATATTATTCTGGCCACCGAAGTGGCTATCGCAGCCGGCTTGATTCAGGCCGCATGGTGTTTAATTAAATACCGGCGTCTGCAAACCATGCAGTGGGTAAGCCTGCTTTTGGTTGTAATACTGGGTGGCGCAACCATAATATTAAAAAACCCGCACTTCATAATGTGGAAGCCAACAATCCTTTTTTGGGTAATGGCTATAGGCCTGCTGATTTCACATATATGCGGAAAAAACGTGCTAAAAAGCACAATTGGCAAAGAAATTAGCCTGCCAGCTCCGGCATGGCGTAAACTTACTTATGCTTGGGTAATATTTCTACTGGCACTGGGTACACTCAACTTGTGGGTTGCTTATTGCTTTACCGAAGCACAATGGGTTAATTTCAAACTTTTTGGCAGTACCACCATTTTAGTTCTGTTTACCATCGGACAGACGGTATATATTAGCCGATACATTAAAAAGGATGAGTTGTAATGCTGTTTATGCTGATGGCCACTGATGCCGACAATAGTCATGAAGCACGTATCAAGGCCAGACCCAGACATCTGGCTCGATTGCAAGAGCTACAAGCACAAAACCGTTTGGTTTTGGCCGGTCCTAATCCTCTGCCAGATGATGAAACCCGTTTTTCTGGCAGTCTGGTCATTGCCGATTTTGAATCTTTAGATGAAGCACAGGCATGGGCGGAACAAGATCCTTATGTGGATGCAGGCGTCTATGAAGAAATACTGATTCGGCCTTTTAAAAAAGTTTTGCCTGATGACTGACATCCAAACAGCCATCCGTATGCGCCTGCAATCACTGAATCCGGTACAACTCGAACTGATTGACGACAGCCATCTGCATGCAGGGCATAAAGGTCATCATGGCGGGGGACATTATCGTTTGCTGGTGGTCAGCGATGCATTCAACGGTTTATCGCGTCTGGCTCGTCAGCGGAAGGTTCATCAGCTACTGAAAGATTTATTCAAGGCTAATACCATCCATGCCCTCAGCATCATGGCATGTACAAACAGCGAATATTTAACCAAGCAATAATCTATTTCTATCCACTTAAATGAGAGAGTTAACCATGAAAAAACAATTAATTGCTGCTGCCATTTTACTGGGACTAACCGGTATTGCTACTGCCCAGACGGTTGCGACCGTAAACGGAACCAAAATCGACAGTAAAGAGGTCGATAATCAGGTAGCCGTATTGGTTCAGGAAAGCCAGAACCAGATTCAGGATACACCCGAATTACGCAAGAGCATCACTGGCCGTCTGGTGACTCGTACCTTACTGATTCAAGCCGCCAAAAAGCAGAATCTTGATAAAGATCCAGAATATTTGAATGCATTGAATCAGGCAGAAGCAGAAGCTAAACGTCTGGGCGATGATAAAAAGCCTGGTTTCAAAGAAGAATGGGCTTTCTTTAAAGATAATCTGCTGACTCAGGCTTATTTGGCCAGCGTTGCCAAAAATAACCCTGTAAAACCTGAAGATGTACGCAATGCCTATAACGACATGGTGAAATATTACAGCGGCACTCAGGAAGTTCAGTTAGGTGAAATTATCACACGTGATGCAGAAACGGCCAATAAAGCCATAGCTAAACTAAAAGAGAAAAAAAGCTTTGCGACCGTAGCCAAAGAGTTCACAATTGATCCGGCTGGCCGTGAAAACGGAGGTATTCCAAAAGGCTATGTTGCCATGAAAGACCTTCAAGACAGTGCCACACCCGTTTATAACGCCATTAAAGATTTGAAAAAAGGTCAGTACACCCATGCTCCGGTACAGGGTAACGGCAACATTTACGCTGTATTCTACGTAAACGACAAACGCAACCTAAAACTGCCAACCCAGAAAGAAATGGAACCAATCCTGTCACGCCGTCTGCAAAGTGCCACTCTGGCTCAGGCAATTGACCAGCTGTACAAGAATGCAAATATCAAATAATTATTTTTTCCGACTTTAATAAACGGATCAGATAACAAGGAATATACGATATGAAAAAAAGCATTACCTGGCTGGCCGGCTTCAGTATCATGGCCGCTGGGCTCGCTTTTGCCGATGCACCCAAAATTGATTCACAACGCATTAATGTCATGCTAAAACAGTATGAGCGTCAGATGCAGGCACAGCCGGGTGCACCAGCGCCGAATAAAGCAGAGATTCAGAAAGAAATCACGTTGCGCCTGCAAACGGCCGATATATTGAAAGCAGAAGCCCTTAAGGCCGGTTTGGATAAACAACCAGACACACAGGCCGCTTGGCAGAACATGCAGGCTCAATTCTATGCAGCCCAGTATGTAGACCATCTGGCTGCCAGCATTGAAGTAAGCGACAGTGATTTGCGCCGGCAATATCAACAGGTGAGTCAGGAAATCAACTTACTGCCCATTGTTTTTCCAAGCGAACAAGCAGCCGAAGAAGGTTTAAGCAAACTGAAAAAAGGACTGGCTTACGAAACTTTGCTCAAACAGGTAAACCCAGAAGCACCACAAAGCAATTGGATGAACCCACAGCAGCTGCCTCCTGAATTTGCCCAACTGGCCTCACAACTGAAAAGTGGTCAGATTTCACCTAACGTGATCACGATTGACGGGCATTACATCCTGTTGAAACTAGCTGGTACGCGTCAGGCACCTGATGCTCCCGCATTTGACCAGATTAAAGAGCAGCTTCGCAATCAGGCCAAACAGGAAAAAGTATCCCAACAAATCAATCAAATTCTGAAAAACAATGGCATTAGTCTAAACAATTAATAGCCTGAATATATAAAAAACCGGTACTAAAGTACCGGTTTTTTATATATTCAGCTCACCTAAAACACGAGAAAAACTCGCTAGAAAATCATTCCGGCTGATATAGCATATCTACAAAAGGAATACCATCCGTAATATACGGCGCACCTTGTATTTTAAAACCATGCTGTTGATAAAATTTAAGAACCTGACGGCTCGACTCAATTTTAATCGGATAGTCTGAATAGTGACTCTGTGCATAATGCAGGATCAGTTTAATCAGCTGGTCTCCTAATCCGGTACCACGAAAATCAGAGCGGGTGACAAAGCGACTGAATGTAAAATGCACACCAGCTAAATACATTCTGGCATAAGCCAGAATTTGCCCGTCTCGTTTATAGTAAACATGCTTGGCCAACACATCCCAGTCATCCAGCTCTTGATATATCCGCTGCTGCTCTACCACAAAAGTGTCAATACGCAATCGTGCAATGCGATAAAAATCTTGTGACGAAAGTTCATCTAATTTTTTGATACACCACATAAAACTTTCACACTCCTCTTAACCACAAGACTGATTGCATTTGTTACTGGTTATTACTAAAATCAAATAGGCATAAATTTAAAACACTGTTTTCTCAAAATATTTTGAAATTACATTATGCCGGCATGTTATGTTTACACTTAAAACAAACTCAGTATAAAAACAATAAGACAAATAATCAAATAACAATCTTAATTCTGGCAAAAATAAAATACTGTTATAACCTAACCAATATATAGAGAAACGGATTACCCAAACTCAAACAAGGTAATCCGTAGCTAGGATAATAGAAGATTATTGTTTTGCCGCTTCTACCTGAATATTCAGCTTAACATAGCGACTTGCCGGCATAACCGGCACATACTCATTAATTCCCCATTGAGTACGATCAATAACAGCTTCAAAATCACCACCACAAACTTGTGATTGTGTCATCGGGCTTTTATAACAATTGAATTTAGTAGCACGCAAAACTACAGGGTGTGTTTGCCCTACCATTGTTAATTGGCCGCGCAAAGCCCTAACTTTTCCATTTTTATCGAAAATCCAGTTCTGCGAAACAAATCGCAGTGACGGATATTGTGCCGCATTAAAAAAAGCTTTACTTTGCAGATGTTGAGTAAATTCACTGCGGCCCGTATCCAGCTTAGCCAGTGGAAGAGTAATATCTACTGCACCGGTTTTAGCTTTCGCATCATATTGCAACTCACCCTCAAGATTATAAAATCCCCCTACATTGCTGGAAGTGGCAAAATGATCTAAAGTGAATCGTGCGTTGGTATGCAAGGGATCAAGTTTATAAGTTGCAGCCATTGCTGGGACACTTATACCCAGCAATGTGGCCATCAAAATACGGGTAAATCGGCTCATCATTTATTTCCTTTGTCCATTTGGCTAACAAATTAATAGTAGCCTGAATATACCTACGGACAAATCCCGCAGAGTAAATATATTTTTTCTTTTAAAGAAACAATTAAACATATTCAGGCATGTTCTTACCCAATATCCCCTCCCTAATTCCTATCCAAAGCTTAAGCTACACTCATCTGTCAAACACTGCCATAGATTCTAGATGTGCTGTTTGTGCAAATAAATTCATAATGCCGCCGGCACGGTACTGGTAACCACGTTTAACCAGTAAACCAGCATCACGTGCCAGCGTAGCCGGATCACAGGACACATACACAATCCGCTTAGGCAGAAACCGTTCTTCAAGCTCATTTAAAGCCAATATCAAAGCTTGAGCACCTGCCCGCGGCGGGTCGAGCAGCCATTTATGCGCATATCCAAACTTACGTAAACGTTGCCCATTCATTGCAAAGAGATCAGCCTGCTGAAAATGGGCTAAATGTTTCAGGCCATTATATTGGGCATTGGCACTGGCACGTCTGCACATGGCAGCCATCCCTTCCACACCCACTACTTCAGCCTGCATCCGCGCAATCGGTAGACTGAAATTACCCAATCCGCAGAACCAATCTATAATTCTTTCCCCGGCTTGCGGTTGTAGCCATTGTATGGCACGCTGAACCATTAAAGCATTAGTCAGCTGATTAACCTGCGTGAAATCTTCTGGCTGGTAAGGAATCACTGTCTGAAATTCAGGGAGATGATAGCTTAGTTTGTACATGTGCTTAGCGGTCTGCAACGCCGTGGTTCGGCCTGTTTGTAACCACCATTGCCATAGCTTTCCGGTTTGTTGCTGCAATTGCAGCAACAAAGAATCAATCTGTTTGCGCTGATTATGGTTTATGGCAGAAGCCTGCAATGTAAGAGCATTTACCTCATTGCCCTGATGCAGCATCACACCGGACACACTACCCTCCGGCCAGCTTTGCAATAATGTTTTAATCGGCTTTAATGCTTCTGACAACACTTCCGATAACACCATACATTCATCAATATCTACAATATTATGGCTGTGTCTGGCCTGAAAGCCCAGTTTCAGACGCCCAGCCTGATACACAGCGCGCAAACGTACCCGTTCACGATAACGCCATGGCAGTCCATATATTGGTGCCATCAGCTCGTCTGGTTGCACCTTTCCTAAACGCCGCATCTGATTCATCCACGCACGCTGTTTCAGAGCTACCTGAGTTGTAAACTCAATATGCTGGCTGTTACAGCCACCGCACCGTCCATAGTACACACAAGGTGGCTGTATACGCGCAGCAGCAACGCGCAGCAGTTTGCCAATTTTGCCCTCAGTGTAGGACTTTTTTTCCCGTACCGACTGCCACTGCACCACCTCACCCGGTAAAGCATCTTCAATAAATACAGCCTTACCGTTTACACGGGCAACGCCGCGCCCTTCCTGATTCCAGTCAATAATATGTGCTGTCAACTGTTGTTCCAAACTGAACCCTCAAGCCAGAAAAAGACCGCAAATAATCTTAATTGTGTATATTTTCTCACATCACAGACAAATTACGTTATGATTATATTCATATTGCCATACCGGATTTTCAGAATAATGTTGAAACCTATACTTTATGCACTCACCACTTCCATCATATCTGCTAGTGCATATGCTGCCATCCCCATGCCAGATTATGCCGTACCTAGTAAGGGGCAGCAGGTCATACTGAATATTCCGCAGCTACGGCTGTTTTTGTTTCAAGATGGCAAGTTAATCAAAACCTATCCCATAACTGTCGGTAAAGCGAGCACACAAACACCGCTAGGTGAATACAAAATTGGTGCTAAAGTGGCCAATCCCACTTGGAGCGTACCACGTAGTATTCAAAAAGAAATGGCGGCCAGTGGAAAAGCGGTACAGAAATCAGTGCCGCCCGGCCCCAAAAATCCGCTTGGTCCGGTATTTGTCCGTCTTGGTGAACCCAGACTCGGTCTAGGCATTCATGGTACAAATGTACCCAGCAGTGTACCCGGCGTACGAAGTCATGGCTGTGTTCGGCTGCAAAGCCCCAACGCATTGGATTTTGCTGCAACTGTTCAAAGCGGTGCAGATGCAGCGGTAATCTATCAGCAAGTTTCAGTAAACATCGACGAACAGAACGATATTTGGATTGCGGTTTACCGAGACCCCTATAACAAACGCAATCTAAACAAAAAACTACTTAATCAGAGTATTAGTTCTTGGGCAAATCAGCATCAGCAACAGGTAGACCAAAAGCGTCTAGCTGCTGCCTTGATTAAACCGGCCAACACATTAATCTGTCTCACATGTACTGCAGGCAAAACTAAAGTCAGCGGTGCGCTCAGCTCGTTACAGTGGACTAGTGGTAAGGGTGAGCTGGTTGAACTAAAACACATCAACACTATAAACTCACAACCTAAACAGGAAATTGCTCCAGAAAGCAGCAACGTAGAAGTGGATGAGGATATGGATGATACATCCAAACAAGACATAACCCCGTTAAATCCCACCCCCACAGTACCAGAAAAAGTACATCCAGCTCCGGAAAAAAATATTCCAGTTAACAAAATTCCGGCCTCATCCGATCCGGGATTTGACGCATTGCTATAAGATATCAGCAACGAATTAATTGCACAGAAATTAAATTCGTGTCTGAAAATCGGGCAACAACTGCCACAATGCACTTTTTTCTGCCACCTTTAGCCGCTTAAGCCGAAATTCACATCTGGCTGCCGCGGCTTTATTTATATCCACGCACACCAGCCGCATCTGCACTGGAGTATGCATACGCGTATACTTTGCCCCTTTCCCCGAACAATGCGCCAGCCAGCGCAGCAAAGGCCGGTTTGAGATTCCACAGTAATACGCACCATTATCACAAAGCAGCATATACACTGACCAATCAGCGTGAAACTGTGGCAACGGAGGTAGAGCGGCCAGAATAGAAGCAGATAAATTCAATCGCAATACTCAATAAATTTAAATACAGTAGATAGTTAAAAATATCTTCAATAAATTTCATTAGCATTGTGAATAAAATTAGAGAAATCAATCACATTTAAAACTTAAACATAAGATTTGATCATTATCTTATGAATTAAATATTTCTAACTTACGTAAATTACATGAAAAAGCAATAAAATCCTATTTAAAAGCTTACATGTACCGCTTCATCCCCTAGTAAAGAATACAAGCTATCAAACAAAACAGCTTCTGGCCTAATCAGCCAGCTTTTATCTGCGCGTAGCTCGCCATAAGCATGTTGGTGGCGGCAGCAGAATTTTAGCGGTACATGCGCCTGTTCTCCGCAATAAGTCTTTAGCAAATCAGCTAGCTTTTGAATTGGCGCATCAGCAGCAATATATAATTGCAGACTGCGCGCATAACGCGCACTGGCCTGAGCCAAAGTAAATGCATCATCTGCGGTGATACGCAAACCATCACCGCCATTGTATTCATCTACCGCTACCTTACATTCCATTATCAGCACCTGATCCGCTTTGAGACTGGCGCCGTATTCTTCCAAGGCCTGCCCTGCTACCACCACCTCCTGCTTATCAGTGCCGTCTTCCAGCTGCACCACAGCAAACTTACCACGTTTTCCCATAATATAGCGTACACCGGTAACAAATCCGGCTACCTTCTGTTTATTATTGGATGGTTTTAACGCAGAGAGCTTAGTACCCGCCAGTGCACGCACCTTATCAGCATAAGGCTCGAAAGGGTGACCAGAAAAATAAAAGCCCATGGCCTGTTTTTCTTCTGCCAGCTTCACAGCCAGAGACCATGGCGCCACTTCTTCCATTTGCAAGGGTTCTATCGCATCCTCCACCAGATCAAACAGCCCACCCTGATTGGCATTGGCTGCCACCTGTTCAGCATTTTCCATAGCCAATCCTATATTGGCCAGCAACTGAGCCCGATTCGGATTCAGTTCATCAAAGGCACCGGCACGCACCAGCGCTTCAATAGTGCGACGGTTGATATGCTGGCGGTCAACCCGCTGACAAAAATCAAATAGGTCTGTAAATGGCCCGCCTGTTTCACGTGCTCGCACAATCGCTTCTACTGCACCCTCACCAGTGCCCTTAATCGCACCCAATGCATAGCGTATCTGTTTTTGATTGTTCGGAGTAAACCGATAAAAAGACTGATTAATACTGGGCGGCAAAAAAGTAATACCATTTTCAATGCCATCATCGACAAAGATTTTTAGCTGGTCAGTATTGGTCAACTCACTGGACATCGTACCAGCCAGATATTCCGCCAGATAATGGCATTTCAGCCATGCCGTCTGATACGACACCAGCGCATAAGCGGCCGCATGAGATTTATTGAAACCATAACCAGCGAATTTTTCCATATAATTGAAAATTTCGTTGGCAGTATGCTTATCAATGCCCTTTTCCGCGGCTCCGGCTTCAAAAATGGCACGATGCTTCACCATTTCCTCAACCTTTTTCTTACCCATAGCTCGCCGCAATAAATCGGCGCCACCTAGTGTATACCCCCCGCAGACCTGCGCCGCCTGCATCACCTGTTCCTGATACACCATTACACCGTAGGTAGAATTAAGCACCGGTTCCAGATTTGGATGCAAATATTCCACTTTTTCTTCACCGTGCATACGCCGGATAAAGTCCGGAATCAGATCCATCGGCCCCGGCCGATACAAGGCCACAAAAGCAATAATTTCCTCAAATTTAGTCGGACGCGCGGTTATCAGCATTTTTTTCATGCCCACCGACTCAAACTGGAAAACAGCGGTGGTATTACCCTTGGCAAAAATGCTGGCGTAAGTAGCCGCATCATCTAATGGAATATGATTAACATCAACTTTCTGGCCGGTCGTCTCCAGAATAAATTTCTGCGTCATTTCAATAATGGTTAAATTCCGCAACCCAAGAAAGTCGAATTTCACCAGCCCTATCTGCTCTACATCATCCTTATCAAACATGGAAACCGGTGATGCATCTTCACCGCTGGCCTGATAAATCGGGCAGAAGTCGGCAATTTTACCCGGTGCCATCAACACCCCACCGGCATGCATACCCAACCCACGCGTCAAATCCTCCAGTTTTAGCGCCAGCGTCATCAGCTCTTCAGCCTCTTCTTCACGCAATAACTGCTGTATCTGAGGTTCTGCTTCCATCGCCTTAGTTAAACTTAACGGCTTATTGGCCTCCACAGGTATTAGCTTGGATAAACGGTCGCACAGGCCAAACGGCAAATCCAATACCCTTCCCACATCACGTACCACCGACTTGGACGACATCGTGCCAAAAGTCACAATCTGGCTAACCGCAGGCACACCATATTTGTGCCGGACATACTGAATCACACGTCCACGGTTTTCCTGACAAAAGTCGATATCGAAGTCAGGCATCGATACCCGCTCCGGATTCAGAAAGCGTTCAAAGAGCAAGTTATAGCGCAGCGGATCCAAATCAGTAATCTTCAGCGAATACGCCACCAGTGAGCCCGCACCCGAACCACGCCCCGGTCCTACCGGACAACCATTCTGTTTAGCCCAATTAATGAAGTCCTGCACAATCAGAAAATAGCCTGGAAACTGCATCTGAATAATAATACCCAGCTCATAATCCAGCCGCTGCTGATATTCCGGCATTTTCTGAGCCCGCTCAGCCTCATCCGGATACAGAAACGCCATACGCTCACGCAACCCTTTATTACTAAGCTGCACCAGCAAATCATCCAGTGTCATTCCTTGTGGTGTCGGAAACAAAGGCAGATAGTGCTCGCCCAGCGTCAGCGTCAAATTACAACTTTGTGCAATTGCTACGGTATTAGTCAGCGCTTCCGGAATATCGGCAAACCGCTCAGCCATTTCCTCAGGCGTCACAAAATACTGACTCGGAACAAAATCATGTGGACGCCGTTTATCAGCTAAAACATAGCCGCTGGCAATACATACACGGGCTTCATGTGCCTGAAAGTCTGCTGCATCCATAAACTGCACCGGATGCGTCGCCACCACCGGTATCTGATGTGTAGCAGCCAGCGCAACGCTACCGGCCACCACTGCTTCCCATTCCGGCCGTTCAGGCAAACGCTGTACTTCCAGATAAAACCGTTCTCCAAACCATTGCTGATATTTAGCACACACCTGTGCAGCCAGCTCCGGCTTCTGCGACAGCAGAGCCTGACCGATTTCACCATACTGCGCCCCAGACAGACAGATCAGACCACTATTATCCCCATCAGCCAGCCATTGCTGGCGGATAACAGGCTGATTCGGATTGCGGTCTTCCCCTACATAAGCGTCAGTCAATAACTGATTCAAACGCAGATAACCACCATGATTCTTTACCACCAGCATCAGACGAAAAGGTTTATCCGGCTGCTCTGGATTTTCCACCCGCACATCCACTGCCATAATGGGCTTAATACCCGCATTGCGACAGGCCTTGTAAAATTTCACCATGCCGAACACATTCATCAGATCACTGATACCGAGTGCCGGCAAACCGAGCTCACTGGCACGTTTTACCGCTTCTTTAATCCGAACAATGCCATCTTCAATAGAAAATTCGGTATGTAGCCGCAACGGAATATAAGGAGAATTGTCAGACATAGCACTTTTCACGCCAGTACATTAATTGTCTGGCTTAAGAGAATTGAATTAAACACTCACCGTTCACAGAGAAAGCGACAACAGATGTGAAACAAGGTGATAGAGCTTCAGCTAAAACAGCCGGTTTCAGGACGGAACACAGCCACCATAATTCTACCTGATTTGCACATTCCATCGCCGAGATAAATACAATGATAATAGCGCAATCTCAAAAAAGATTGAAAAACGTACTTCTGAAATAGCGAAACATCTTAGCGCAGATTGACGTACTCATACTCAATCCAGTCAGATCAATATATTTTCAAAAAACATGAAAATAGCAGTAAATAATGAATTTTATTGGAAAAAAGCAGATTTTTATCGCAAATAACAACTTTTCATATGCAGCTATGACTGGAATTCCACCCGATCAAACGCGAAAGATTAATCCTGAACAATGTGATTTAGCGATACACATTTGGCAACAACTGAAAACAGGCTGCCTGAAATATCAGACAGCCTGTTCAAATGGGTTTCCCCCACATGTGCCGTTTTGGACGCTATCCGCTTGAACCTTGAGGACAAGGCTGGCAGTATCGAATGGCTTCGGGTTCATTCACACAGAATGCTCACGCCCACCATTACCCAACCGCCAAAAAAGCGAATTATTGGTTCAAAGGAATATATGTCCTTGCGAACACAGCAGGGGAAGAAAAAGTTATTTTACCACAAGAGTGAGGGTACTTTCACACAGCTGAATCATATCCTGCATTTTACGCTCAAAATCACCGATTTCCAAATTACCATGTACCGTAAGCTTGAGTAAATCATGAGCTAAATTCAGCGCAGCCATAATCACGATTTTATCTGTTTCAACAATTCGTCCGGAACTTTGAATCGCAGCAATCTTTTCATTGAGCATTTTTACCGCCTGCATCAATGTTTCATGCTCACTTTTGGGCGTACCGATATTAAAAGGACGACCAAGAATTTCCACACGAACCTGTTGAATTTCATCCATTAGGATTCCTCCTGCGCCTTAGGCAAGCGTTTCAGCAATTGCTGTAATTCATCACTGGATGCCTTAATTACCGAAGTATAACGGTTTTTTTCAGCAATTAATCCATCAATCGTTGTCTGCATGCTTTCCTGCAAGTGTAATTTTTCCTGCTCGTGCTGGTTTCGTATCCGTTCACGTTCAGTCTGAAATTTTTCATTCTGCTGCTGCATTTCTTCTTTTACCGATGACAGTTGCTGTGTCAGCTGCTGCTTTTCAGCCAGAAGAGAATTAAAATGTATTACCAGCCGCTTAATGCAATCTTCCAGTTGTTCTAATTGATTTTCCATTCCCTACCCGCTTCCATCCTCAGAATACACAGCATGAATGCCTGAATTTCCATGCTGCCACTTTAAATTGTTATTCATTATTGAATTTGATTATTATTCCGCCTTAGGTGCACGTTCCATTAGTATTTCAGCCATTTCCTGAACTTCTATACAACCATCAAACAATTGCTTGAGAATACAGGCTACTGGCATATCCACCCCGAGCGAAGCAGCCTGTCGGCAAACTTCCTCGACAGTATATACACCTTCCGCCACATGTCCAAGTTCTGTAAGCGCTTCCGGCAGTGATTTGCCCTCTGCCAGCAGCAACCCTACTCTGCGATTGCGCGACAGCGAGCCGGTACAGGTCAGAATCAAATCTCCCATACCCGATAGTCCCATCAACGTCGCAGCCTGACCACCCAGCGCCTGATTCAGACGGGATATCTCCGCCATACCGCGCGTCATTAACGCAACACGCGCATTAATACCATAGTTCAATCCGTCAGCAATACCTGTTGCAATCGCCATGACATTCTTTACCGCACCACCAACGGCCGCCCCAATCACATCTGCATTGGCATATAAACGCAAAACGGTATTATTCAAACTCGCCGCCAGCGCCTGAATCCAAACAAAATTTTCTGATGCCAGTGTTACCGCACAGGGCAGCTGCTGTGCCAGCTCCTGAGCAAAACTCGGGCCGGATAAAACACCGATACATGGATTCTTAGGCATCACCTCCGCCAGCACCTGCTGCGGCAGTAAACCGGTTTGCTGCTCGAATCCTTTGCAAGCTGCAATAATGGGCACATCACTCAAGCCAGCATCCACCAGCTTCTGCGCACTTTGCCGTAAAGCTGCCACCGGCGTAGCAATAATAATTAACTCGGCCGAGGCCAGCTCTGCCACAGCAGCTAAATTTTCCGGTAAATCAAAACCCGGTAGATAACGCTGATTCTGCCGCTGCTGCTGTAATTGCTGCACATGCTGTATATTATGGGTCCATAGCCATACTTTATGCGAATGTAGGGCAAAATGAATGGCCAGCGCAGTACCCCACGCTCCCGCACCCAGTACACCAATATTCATGACAAATATTCCCTATAACAAACTTCCGCCAAACCCTGGTCAGTTTAGAGCACTGCTGCACATCAATAATCACTGAAATATCTGGATTAAGGCTGCAACAGGCAGCACATTGTATCCAAAAAACCAAGCTCAAGCTGCAACATCTATAGCAAAAACTGGTAATCCACATTGAATATCAGCAAATTTATCTGATTGTCGCGCAAATTCTTTACCGTAGCCGACATTATTCTGCAGCTACCCAGATTACCGTCGGTCGGCTAATATAAAAACACAGGCTGCCTGTTAATCAGACAACCTGTGTGTACATTGCGGACTTCAAAAGCGCTTAATCTTCAAAACGCTTAAACGCCAGCGAGCCATTGGTACCGCCAAAACCGAATGAATTGGAAATAGCTGCACGAATCGGCAAATCCCGTGCTTCATTAGCACAATAATCCAAATCACAGCCTGCCTCAATATCCTGCTCAAAGATATTAATCGTAGGCGGAGATTTCTGCGTGTGAATAGCCATTACAGTGTAAACGGCTTCCACACCACCAGCACCGCCCAACAGATGGCCGGTCATCGATTTAGTAGAATTCACCACTAGCTTTCTGGCCTGTTCGCCTAAAGCCAATTTTAATGCGTTGGTTTCATTCACATCACCCAGCGGAGTGGAGGTACCATGCGCATTTACATAATCAATATCTTCTGGATTCAGGCCACCATCTTTCAGAGCACGCGTCACCCCCAGAGCCGGACCCTCAGTATTCGGAGCAGTAATATGATATGCATCGGAGCTCATACCAAATCCAACCAGCTCAGCATAAATCGTGGCGCCGCGCTTACGGGCATGTTCATACTCTTCCAGCACCATTACACCAGCACCTTCACCCATCACAAAACCATCACGATCCTTGTCCCATGGTCTGGAGGCTGTAGCCGGATCATCATTGCGGGTAGATAGTGCCTTCATGGCAGCAAAACCACCCACACCCAACTCACAGATGGCACCTTCGGCACCGCCAGCAATCATAATATCCGCATCGCCATACTTAATCAGGCGTGCAGAATCACCGATACTGTGCGCACCAGTAGTGCAGGCAGAAACCATACCGTAGCTTGGTCCCTGATAGCCTTTTAAAATCGTAACATGGCCAGATATCAGATTAATCAGTGAGCTGGGAATGAAAAATGGATTGATTTTACGGGCACCCTGCTCCACTACAGTACGTGCAGTGGCCTCAATTGCCGGCAGGCCACCGATACCCGCACCAATATTTACCCCTACTCTGGTTTTATCCAAACCCGGGATATCATCCAGCCCTGCATCGGCTATCGCCTGAAGAGCAGCAGCCACACCATAATGGATGAAAGAATCCATCCGGCGTGCCTCTTTAGCACTGATGTACTGCGTTACATCAAAATTCTTAACTTCACCAGCAATCTGGCAAACTAAAGACGAAGCATCAAAATGGGTAATCGTGCCAATGCCGCTTTTACCTGCAAGTAAATTCTGCCATGCTGTGGTGATATCATTACCCACAGGAGATACTTGACCCAGGCCGGTAATGACTACTCGTTTTTTACTCATAATTTGCTCGTAAGAAAAAAACCTCTACCGAATCAGGCGATACTTGGCACCTTAGTTCGACAGAGGAATTTGAATTTGACCAACACTACACGGAATTAATTCAGGTGTGCGCCAACAAAGTCGATAGCTTGTTGCACAGTAGTGATTTTTTCAGCTTCTTCATCAGGAATTTCGCAACCGAATGCTTCTTCCAGAGCCATTACCAATTCAACGGTGTCCAGTGAGTCAGCACCCAAATCTTCCTGAAATGAAGATTCGTTTTTTACTTCAGCTTCGCTCACGCCTAATTGTTCTGCAACAATTTTTTTCACGCGTTGTTCGATATTGTTATCCATTGACTGATCTTTCTTTTCTTTGCCCGCTGCGATACGGACAGGGTTAATTGAATTAATCAACTTTTTAGTTGTTGATATTATTGTACCTAATAAAAATAGAGTTTACCATTCAAATTGTTTTTTGCCGTATTTTCTATGGTTTTCAGCGATTTTCAGCGCATTTTTACTTATCACCCTGCGCAGATTACACGACAAGCGGCAGCCATATTAGCACAGCCTGTTTTTTTGCCACAAGTTATTAGATTTAGATTGAATCATCGTCAGCAATCGTTTTATATAAAAAATTCATAATCAGCGCCAATTCTGCTGCGGTATTTTCCTGAGTCGCACCCCCTGCATGCCCACCGGTGTCGGGTACAGCCAGCCATACCGGCTGTCTGAGTGAACGCAAACGTGCAAAAAACTTCAGTGCATGGGCCGGATGTACACGGTCATCATGAAGATTAGTCGTAATTAAAGCAGGTGGGTAGTGTTGCAATTTGCCCAAATTATGATAGGGCGAAAGTTGAAGCAATGCATTTTTTTCAACTGAATCAACAGGATCACCATACTCATCTACCCATGAAGAACCGGCTGAAAGATAAGGATAGCGCAACATATCCGTAAGCGGCACCTCGCACACCATCGCTCCCATACACTGCGGTTGGCGGCAAAATGCAGCGGCCACCACAAGCCCGCCATTACTACCGCCCTGAATTGCTGTATGCATCGCACTGGCTCGCCCATGAGAATATAAATCATCTAGCACTGCCAATAAATCATCTACACTGACATGCTTATGAATACCGCGGGCTGACTCATGCCATTGAGGTCCAAATTCACCACCGCCACGAATATTTGCCAGTACAAATGCATAACCTTTTGCCAACCAGTACCGACCAATACTACCTAAATAATAGGGTAGCTGAGGCATACCAAAGCCACCATAAACATAAACAATAGTGCGCATTTCCTTATTCATATGTTTACCAACATGAAAATAAGGAATAAACGTCCCATCAGATGCAGCAGCACTGAACTGCTTCACCTGCATCCCTGCCGCATCAAACTGCTGCGGCTGTCGCCGCATCACACACAATTCTCCCAGATGCACATCTAGCGTATACAGTGTCAAAGGATCCAAAAAACTACTGATTGCCAGATAGACCAAATCGCCGCCCCAAGGCTGGTCTGTTATTTCAAGCGCACCATCCGGCAGATTGGGCAATGAAACTTCCTGCCAGCCATTGCCACCAAATTGCCACGCCAGCAAACGGCTGCGTACATTATCTAGTATCGACACCAATACAAACCGCCGTGTGGTTTCAATACTTTCAATTGCCTGAGTGGCCTTAGGCTGAAAAATCACTTCAGCAGCACCCAGCTCACCTTTATGTAATTTCACTGCAACCAGACTACCGGCGGGATAACTCCGGTTCGCACGCTGCCAGCCACTGCGCAACTGCACCAGCAACTGCCCGTATAGATAGCCCATCAGTTCACAATCATCAGGCAGTCCCAGCGGTTTGGCACTTAAATCCGCCATAACTTGATAATATTGCTTGTGATAAAAGCCGCTTGCCGCCTCAATTAAATCAATCGGTGCGCCCTGACTATCTAAATAACGCCATGCATTCACCATCATGCCATCAGCTGGCATTTCTAGCACTGGCTGCGCCTGCGCAAAGGTTTGCCCGCGTTGCATCAGCCATACCTGCCGTGGATAGCCAGCCTGAGTCAGCTGCCGCTCATCCCATGCCGGACATATCCATACACTTTCTGTATCACGCCAGCTAATGATGCTTTTACTCAGAGGAAAATGAAAACCTCCCTCAACCACTTTGCCTTCGTTTAAATTAAACTCAATGGTATAGGCTGCATCAGCACCGCCGGCACTCAGACTGATAAGCACATGCTCGGGCGCCTGCACATAATGCGCCACACCCTGCAAATACACATCATCTCCAAGCAGTTCATCAAAATCGGCCACAGAAAACAAAATTTTCCATTCAGGCAAACCAGCACGATAACTGGCAGCAGAACATACCCGATACACACCTTTCGGAAATTCAGCCGATTGATAAAAATGATACATGCGTGCACGATGTTCCTGACAAAACGGTATTTGCTGCTCATCACGCAGTATTGTCACCATATCATCACGTACTGCTTCATACTCAGCATCTGTTGCAAACTCAGCCTGAGTCGCTGCATCCGCCTGCTGAATCAATGCCAGAGTGCGCTCATCGTTTAAGTCTTCTAAATAGGCAAAAGGATCAGTTTTGGTCATCAGGATTTTTCCATAAACTAAGGTTCATTCCAAACAGGTGGACAGACAGACAATCTTTACAGTCTGAAACCTCTGTATAAACATAATTAATCAACTCATCCTACCCAATCACGTTCGGATATATTCGCCATAAATAAAAAGGGCAGCCCCTATAGGCTGCCCTATCATCCAATTGAAATCAACCATACATATTAGCTCAAATGTTTAGCTAACCTGCATACCTGAATATACCTGTTGTGTATCGTTTGTTTCTAATATGGTGCCGACAACGAGAATCGAACTCGTACGACCTGAGGTCACCACCCCCTCAAGATGGCGTGTCTACCAATTTCACCATGTCGGCATGTAACTGTAAAAAAAATTCCTATTCCGGTATTAGCGGCTTCTGTGCCGGTTTCACCGGTACCGCCGGTGCACTGGCAGCTGCTGGCTTAGCCGGTACCACTACTTGCTGTTGCTTCACATTACTAAAATCCAAGCCGCTGTGGCGGTGCGTGGAAATATAGCCTAAAGCCAAGCAAGTAATAAAAAATATAGTGGCCGCAATCGCTGTGCTGCGGCTGAGAAAATTTGCATTGCCCGCAGCACCAAATACACCCTGAGCACTACCGGAACCAAATGCTGCGCCCGCATCCGCACCTTTGCCCTGTTGCATTAGCACCAGCACAATAACACTCAGCGCCGCGAAAATATTCACGATTAAAATAAGGGTTTTGAATGCTTCCATGATATCAACTTTTATCAAGCAGGCGCATATGCAGCCTGAATAATAGCGGCAAAACTGTCAGCCTGCAACGAGGCTCCGCCAACCAGCGCACCATCAACATGTGGCACAGCCAGAATTTCAGCCGCGTTGCCAGCGTTGACACTACCGCCATAAAGGACGCGGATTTTAACATCTTCACCACACAAAGACAAGATTTGCTGATAAATCAGCTGATGCATCGCAGCGATCTGCGTTACAGACGGCACTTTGCCGGTACCAATTGCCCATACTGGCTCATAAGCCACCACCACTTCTCTCATCCCCAGACTGGCCAGCACATCCAGCTGTGCACTTACTACTACCTGCTCCTGTCCTTGTTCACGTTCAGCTAGTGTTTCCCCCACACACAGCACCGGCAGCAGGCCTGCTGCCATGCTGTTTTGCATCTTAATCAGCAATTCTTGATTATCTTCGTGAAAATACTGCCGCCGCTCAGAGTGTCCGATCAGCACAAACTGCGCACCCACATCTGCCAGCATTTGCGCACTAACTTCTCCAGTAAAAGCACCGTATGCAGCAAAACGGCTCACATCTTCCGCCCCTACCGCCAGCGATGTATTACGCGTGAATTCATTCACTCCGGCAAGATAAACATTCGGCACCGCTACACCACAGTAAACATGAGCCGCAGCTACATCTACTGGTTTCAGCAATGCTTGTAGCAGTTGCCGGTTTGCCGACTGACTGCCATTCATCTTCCAATTGCCGATTATCCATTTCTGCTGCCACATATTTTTTCCTTACTGACTATAGATTGGCCAAAACTGAACAAAACAGTATATAAAGTAATCTTCATACATAATGCAAACTAAAAGAGCTTGCAAACGGCGGCATTGTAACGGAAAACCACTACTTGCGTTCTATTAATCAGTAAAAACCTACCGATTTCTCCCTGTGCAGAGCCACACTGCGGAAGATAAACAATAGATCTCTTCCGACTTCAAAGCTAAACGTTGCAGTATCACGCATTATTTATCTGACAGACAAATAAAACCTGTGCTTTTTCAACATGTCGACATAACCTTACTCAATCACAATGAGCCTGCTCGTAGATATTCGTCTACACCGCAACTGCCTTTGCCCTATTGTCACAACGTAAATAGTTTTATAATCTTTCTGGGTCAAATTCATGTGGTGTACCCTATCCAACACCACATAACAATGTTTTTATAATACAAACCTACTTATTACTCACCCGCAGCTCGGGTAATCAGCCTTTCGGAGCAGACATGGATTTCAATACCGCCCGCTATAACATGGTTGAGCAGCAAATCCGTCCATGGGACGTATTAAATTTCGACTTACTAGATGTATTATCCGATATTCCGCGTGAACGCTTTGTTCTGCCACAGCAACAGGAAGTAGCCTATACAGATCAGGCTCTCGGACTGGCCAATGGTGGCAAAATGCTTGAACCAAAAGTAGTCGCACGTATGATTCAGGCATTACAACTCAACCTCACCGATACCGTAGTAGAAATTGGTACCGGTTCTGGCTACGCCACGGCCATACTGGCAAAAATGGCCGGCAAAGTCATCACTGTAGATATAGATGCCGAACAACAGCAGCGTGCTCAGTTCGTTCTCAGCGACCTTGACTACACCAATATCAGCTACAAAACCTGCGATGGATTAGCAGACAAGCTACCTGGCGCTCCATTCAGTGCCATTTACGTAGGCGGCTCTCTGCCTACACTGCCAGCCACCCTACTTGAGCAACTGGCTGAAGATGGCCGCATGGTAGCCATTATTGGTGAAGCGCCAGTAATGCGTGCCATACTGTTTGAGCGCCAGAACAATCAGCTTAAAGAAACCGTACTGTTCGAAACCGTAGCACCTGCATTACACAGTCTGGAAACACCGGCACCCAATCAATTCAGATTCTGATTCTATCGTTTTCTTAAAAAGCAGCACTTGTAGCCATTACGGCAACGGTGCTGCCTGTGCATTCTCAAATTCAAATATTGCAGTACACTAACTTCTCCGCCATATCTAGCACTTAGCTTTCAGCCAGCAAATCAACAGTCCAATCAGTATGCATACATACGCCAAACAACATGTTTGACTTCTCTTGCCTATTGGTATCGGCCGCATACAGTCCATCCATCTGTCCGTCATCTTCGCTCTTTAAGTAATAAAAAATTAAAACCTAGTTAAAACAAAAACATAATTAGAAAAACTGATTGCATTAAGCCACTTATTGCGATTTACTAGGCTATAGAAACAAAATCGGGAGCAATATCATGCCTTATCAGCACCGTAGTGATCTACCTGCATCAGTCCGGAACGCTTTACCGGAACATGCGCAAGACATATTCAAAGAAGCATTTAATCACGCCATAGCAGAATATCAGGATCCGAAAAAACGCCGCGATAATAGCGATGCAGAAACCATTGCGTTCCGAGTAGCATGGGCTGCTGTCGAAAAGGTTTATCATAAAGGCAATGATGGCAAATGGCAGCCTAAGTAAGCGCCCAATCATCATACAACGAGACAGAATTCACGCAAAAATCCAGCCTCTTCGATACTGCCACTACAATTAAGCTAGCCAATAGTCTGAGCTACTGCCAGCTGTGCTGCATTGGCATATTCAGACAAACACAGGTATCATTTGATCCGGCTAACAAAGCAAATGCCAGCAGGCATACAGCCACATTATCAAATTAGATTAATATCCATACACATCACACAGAATCAATTTATTAATATGACCATTCAGACAATAAATGCAGCACAATTGCAGCAATGGCAGCAGCAAAAAAAAGATTTTGTCCTCCTTGACGTACGCGAAGACAACGAAGTCCAGTATGCAGCTATTCCTGGGTATCTCCATATTCCGATGAATATGATTCCCTTGCGCCAAAACGAATTACCGGACGATAAACCAATCGTAATTTACTGCCATCATGGCATGCGCAGCATGCAAGTAGCATTGTATTTACAGGATACCGGCTTCGAAAATCTTTATAATCTCAAGGGCGGCATCGATGCATGGTCACGAGAAGTAGACAGCAGTATACCCACCTACTAATTTCAGATTCGTAGCCTCGAAATCATTGGCTTTCAAAAAAGGCACGCTTTAATTGAGCAACAATTATCTATACAGCATAATGATTATTATTGCCTTAACTTGCTATCTATTAACAACACGCCAGCCAGCGTAAGTATCGTATCGATAGCAGCAATTGCCTTGAAAGATTTATGTAAAATAACCACCGCTGTAATAATCATAATAGGTGGTACCAGTTGTACACTCAATTTAGCAAAAAATATCAAGATCAAATTTTGCTTACAGATAGTAAAAATTTCAGAACTGATTAGAAAAAAATCTAGCAACAGTACAAATAGCCACGTTCCGCATCAGCCTTAATCATAATATTACGAATGATTCAAACTAGACGCTATGTAGGCCGCTCCCTACTGATACACAGCCACAATCAAACCTGAATCCTTACAACCCTTACCAGCGCATTAATTACAATACAGTACAGTTTTTCATGTAGCACTGTCTAAACACTGCGTGATTAAAACTTATATTTTGTTTGAAATTTTGTTTTAAACAAATGTACAGATAGCAAAATTTAAGGGTTTCAGCCATCCTGAAACCCTTAAATGCTAACTTGGTGCACCCAACAGGGATCGAACCTGTGACCTCCGGCTTCGGAAACCGACACTCTTCCAACTGAGCTATAGGTGCAAATATACTAAAGAGGCCAGATTTTAGCTGAAATCAAGCAGCTTGGCAAAATCATTTACCAGCAAAAGCAATCAATCACACTAACAACCAATACTACTCAAAATAAACAATTGAAATTAATATTTTAATTTCAGCAATAATAACGACAATCCGAACACATCACGGATAATGGGTTATATAGAGACATTAAATGCCAACGCAAATAACCGTTACCTTATCCACATGCGAATAGCGGCCAACACACTATCGTACAATTGCTGTTAAACATGCCCATATCTTCATCGGCTCATTTCCAGAAAACACTAATAAATATATGCATATTGCAAAATACGTTATTGCCAGATGTTAGAGCACGATATGCCTTAATACTTTATTAACAATAAATATTTTGTCTGAATTGCCCAGAATGTTTCTAAACATCAAACAGGGACACAAACGGAAAATAGCAGACTGGTAATAGCAATGAGTAAGCGAAAGACCTCCCAGCCAATGGTCAGTTTAAGGTACTCATGGCATTGGAAACAAATATAAACGTTTAATGGAGTTATCAAGAACACCTAAGTAGCTATTATTGAAAATAATACATTGAATTTATTCGTTTTTTTAAGTACAAAACAAACAGCCGATGCTGGCGGATAAGTTTTCGTTTCTGGATATCTGCTCAGTAAATAATCTAACGGTAAATATCTAATTTTTAGTCAGCTCCTTAATTATTGAATATTTATAGCCAAATCATTTCCATACACTTTTACTGACATTAATCATACATAAAAGGACATTTATAGCGGGGAATTGGCATACTTGAATATTTTGTGCTATGTTAATTGGATTTAGTTGATTAAATATTGTTTTTAAAATAATAAATATTCGCACAGACAGCAGTCAGGTCTGTTAACACAGGCCATTAAAATGAAGTATTCTGACTTAAGTACCTTTATCCGCCCCTTACCCAACACCGCGCTGGACGTGATTGGTGATGTTCATGGCGAGTGGGAAGCTTTACAGCAGTTATTACACTTTCTTGGCTACGATGATTACGGTCGCCATCAACACGGACGTAAACTCGTGTTTGTTGGCGATTTGTGCGACCGTGGGCCAAACAGCCCTGCTGTTCTTGACTGGGTGATACAGGCCGCCGCCTCTGAAAACGCATTTACCATCATCGGTAATCATGAACTCAACTTATTAATTAACGATCCCAAAGACGGAGCTGGCTGGTATTTTGATAACCGGCCACAGGATGAAGCACGGTTCGCGCCATGGCAGCATTATCCCGCTGCCCAACGCAGGCAATTACAGGAAACCATCGCACAATGGCCATTAATTCTGCAACGGGACGATTTGCGCATCGTTCACGCTGCGTGGTTGCCGGAAAGTATTGATAAATTACTAGAATGCAGTGAAACTTCACTGGTAAAACAATATCATTACTGGGAAGACCGCTTTTTAGATGATTTCCGAAATACGCAATGGTACGAACCATACCAGCAGGAGCAGCGGCAATTAAATAAAGACCTGGAAAATGAGCACTATCCGATGACGTTTCAAGCAGGTACAGCCCATTATGATCTACTACGCAGCTGTCACAATCCAATACGTGCGCTCACCAGCGGCATTCAGGCCATCACACAACAGCCTTTTTATATCAACGGCCGCTGGCGCTTCACAGTACGTAAACCGTGGTGGCAGCAGTATACCGACCCTGTGGCGGTAATAATCGGCCATTACTGGCGCAGCTGGTATGGCGCCGGCATAGCCGAACACCGCAAAGAACTGTTTCAGGAGCCTCCAACACATTGGCTGGGGCAGCAACGTCAGGTATTTTGCGTGGATTTTTCCATTGGTGCACGCTGGCGGGAACGCAAAAAAGCCATTGCTGTGACAGACAGCCAGATGCATCTGGCTGCACTGCGCTGGCCCGAAAATATAATTATGCTGAATAATGGTAAATATTATCATGGAGAGCGTTACCTCTGAATTCTCATGCCAGTAATGCATACAATTTGTTATAATAAAGACTTTTGCAACAAAACCCAGTATGCAAAAAGGATAAAAATATCCGGCATACGCTATTAAACCCTAAAATAGACAATCCATTCCGGTATGTCACACCGTACCTCCGGTGCGCGCCTGAAGTTGGCCGCAAGGTAGTGCAGTTCTGCTCAATTACAACATACCGGCGCATATAGTTACACATTATCAGAATGACAGACGCCAATTCCTCTCCCAACCAAGTTAAACGCCATCTGAAAACCCGCCATCTGTCAATGATTGCCATTGGCGGCAGTATTGGTACAGGCTTGTTTATGGCCAGTGGCAGCGCGATTCACGATGCCGGCCCTGGTGGCGCCTTACTGGCGTATATGGCCATCGGAATTATGGTGTATTTTCTCATGACCTCACTAGGCGAAATGGCCACTTACCTGCCTACTTCCGGTTCATTCTCCACTTATGCAGCCCGCTTTGTTGATCCGTCGCTGGGTTTTGCGCTGGGCTGGAATTACTGGTTTAACTGGGTGATTACCGTGGCTGCAGACATCTCCATTGCCTCATTGGTAATTACCTATTGGGAACCATTGCGCTTTATGCCGGCATGGAGCTGGAGTTTGCTGTTCTTTGCTCTGGTGTTTATGCTCAATATACTGTCTGTACGCGCCTATGGTGAATCTGAATACTGGTTTGCTCTGATTAAAGTAGTCACAGTAATCGTGTTTCTCGGCGTTGGCGTGCTGACCATCTTCGGCATTCTTGGCGGCCAGTATGTCGGCCTGAGCAACTTCACCATTGGCGACGCACCGATACTCGGACATGGCTGGTCGGGTGGTTTCTTTACCGTACTCGGTGTATTTTTGATTGCCGGATTTTCATTTCAGGGCACCGAGCTCATCGGCATTACCGCCGGCGAATCAGAAAACCCGCAGGAAAGCATTCCCAAAGCCATCAAACAAGTGTTTTGGCGTATTTTGATTTTCTATATTTTAGCCATGTTAGTAATTGGCCTGCTGATTCCTTATAACAGTGATGCCTTACTCGGTGCTGACGTGGATCAGGTTGCCAAATCACCGTTTACACTGGTGTTTGAGCGAGCTGGGCTGGCTTTTGCCGCTGCCGTGATGAATACGGTTATTCTCACTTCCATCCTGTCTGCCGGTAATTCAGGCCTGTATGCTTCTACCCGTATGTTGTACGCCATGGGTAAAGATGGCATGGCACACCGGCGCTTTTCAGCAGTCAACCAGCGCGGCGTGCCCGTATTGGCTTTGCTGGCTACAGCCATTGTTGTATTGGCGATTTTTTTGCTGGAAAGTGTGGACGAAGGTGCATACGAGTACATCGTAGCTGCTTCCGGTCTAACTGGTTTTATTGCCTGGCTAGGCATAGCCATCAGTCACTACCGTTTCCGCCGCGCCTTTGTGCAGCAGGGTAACGACATCAATTCACTGGTTTATCGCGCTAAATGGTTTCCATTTGGCCCCATTCTGGCGCTATTACTGTGTATTCTGGTGATTATCGGACAAGACAGCCAATTATTACTACATGGTGATTTCAAATGGCAGCGTTTTGCTATTACCTATATGGGTCTCCCAGTATTTGCTGCCTTTTACCTGTATCACAAACTTCGCTACCGTACCCGCAAAGTACCACTGACACAGGTGAATCTAAGCAAACACCTTGATTAGGATTAATTTTCGCCCTAATCATCGTAGCCACAGGCAGCCTCATCTGGCTGCCTACTGCATTTTCCGCTAACATAAAGCCTATATCACACCCTAAACAGCTGTTAATCACCTATGCTCACCTATACACCCAGCAAACCCAGCTCACAAAGCATGAATAAAAAGCGTTCATGGCTTTGGTTGTTACTGGTATTCGTGTGGCTGTGGCCGGGGGTATTGCATCATGATTTATGGACACCAGGTGAACCTTATCTGTTCACCACCGCCAGCCAGTGGCACAAGGCACACTGGGCAGTTCCTACTATTTTTGGCGAAATAAACTGGGAAGCCTCCCCACTCTACATTTGGTTGTCTGCCCTATGCCAACATTTATTTAGCCCCAACCAAATGGACGCCTTTGAAGCCACGCGTCTAACCAATGTCATTTTGATTGTGTGTACGTTTGCCTGCATCGGCGGTTCCGGACGCCAGTTTCTTGGCCGTGGCTACGGACGCATCACCATTCTCATATTACTCGGCTGTACCGGCATTCTAATACCAGCTCATTTTATCAACGACAGCATTATCCTATTTCTTGGTTCTGCCATGTGCTGGTATGGTTTTTCCCTGTCAGATCGTCGCATCATGATGGCCTGCATGATGCTGGGCGGTGGCTGGGCTGTACTGTCTCTGACCGGCAGCCTATTGTGGCCATTACTGCTGATGCTGGTAGCGTTCAGCTTGCTTTTTTACCCTCAGTGGCGTCGCCGTCGCTATTATCTAGTTTTACTGATATCCCTGCTCTGTGCCCTACCTCTAATGATAGTTTGGCCACTTGCTCTGCATCAGACCGCTGCCAATATTTTTAATCTGTGGTGGCAGTATCATGCTCTCGCCCCTTTTGGTGGTTTTCAACATCAAGAAGTACACTTCTCGCTTGGATACTATTTAAAAAATTTGCTTTGGTTTGCCTTTCCTGCATGGCCTCTGGCCATCTGGACTGCTACGCGCGGCAAGTTAAAAAAACAGCGCTGGGGCGTGCTTGCTATCGTATGGCTAAGTCTATGCCTACCAGTTTTTGCCTTGCTGCCGCTGCAATATCAGGATTTATTGGTAATCGTGCTGCCACCTATGGCCTTACTCGGAGCCGCCCAGCTGGATGCACTGCGTCGCGGAGCCATCGCTTTCCTCAACTGGTTTGGCATCATGGCTTTTGGTTTTCTGGCACTTTTCCTCTGGCTTGGCTTCATCGCCATGAATTATGGCTGGCCGGCCAAACTGGCTGCCCGTGCCGTTTATTTCAGTCCCTATTACCGCTACGATGTCAATTACTTTCCCTTGATTGTCGCTTGCGTGTTGACACCACTTTGGCTATGGGCCATTACCCGCCAGCATATCCGTGGCCGACAAGCAGTAACCAACTGGGCAGCCGGAGTTTTATTAGTATGGTCACTGCTATTGACCCTGTTTTTGCCTTGGCTGGATGCGGCCAAATCGGCACGGCCAGTGGTTCAGCAAATGGAAAACAGCCTGAGCAAACAGCAGTTACAGGCATTCAGCGATCGGCATGCCTGCATCAGTATCAATCACGACAATTTCAGTACCCGCATTGCCTGGCAGCAATATAGCTGGATACCTTTGCAGGCAGACAATCCTGAGTGTGAATACCGTTTAGTGACCCGCGACCCCAAAGCCGAACCTCCGCAACCATGGCACGAAATCTGGTCGGGAGCACGCCCGCGTGAAAAAAACAATATCATTGCCTTGTGGGCTAAAACCACCGCAACCAAGGAAAAATAATCATGAATACCCCAACTCAGGAACATACTCATCTACCGGAGGCCCCGGCCAACGTTGATGCTAGCGAAATTGACAAATTCAGCCAGCTCGCGCACAAATGGTGGGATAAAAACAGTGAATTCAAACCATTGCACGACATTAATCCATTACGTCTCGAATTTATCGACCGCTATGCTCGACTGGCCGGCAAAAAAATTCTGGATGTAGGCTGTGGAGGCGGTATTCTAAGCGAAGCTATGGCCAAAGCAGGCGCCAGCAGCGTGACTGGCATCGATTTAGCCGGAAAATCGCTCAAAATAGCCCAGTTGCACGCCATGCAGGAGCAAATCAGCAATGTAAGCTACCGTAAAGTCAGTGTAGAAGATTTAGCCGCAGAAATGCCGGCCAGCTTTGGTGCCGTTACCTGTATGGAAATGCTGGAACACGTTCCTGATCCTGGCAGCGTAGTCAGAGCTTGTGCCGAACTGACGGAACCCGGCGGAGTTGTTTGTTTCTCCACCATCAATCGCAACACAAAATCCTATTTGCAAGCCATCATTGCCGCCGAATACATTTTACAACTGATGCCCCGCGGCACCCATGATCACCACAAATTCATCACACCGGCCGAGCTGGCGCGTCTGTGCCGGCAGGCTGGTCTAGAATGGCTGGGCAGTAGCGGTTTCACATATAATCCGCTAACCAAACACTACCATCTTACCGAAAACCTAGACGTCAACTACATGATAGCCTGCCGTCGTCCGGCGAACTAACCATCTGCTTTAAAACCACAAAGCCGGTATCGACATGATACCGGCCACAGAATTATCTTCATTACATCAATAAAACAAACTCATTGCTTTACCAATGATTTCATCATCGGAATAGTCGACCAATCTATACTATCAAGCAAATTCTTAACAATCAGCCCAAGCTCCGTGTCACCCTCAATTTTTAACCGGCGATTAAAAAACAGCGTATCCGGGTCTTCCTGCCGTAACAACATCTTCATAAAATCAGCAGTATTTGCGCTCAGACACAAATCCACGTCAGTACTAACATCCGAGACCATAAACCGCTGCTCCGAAGCACTGAAAAATAGATTTAATCCTAAGTCAGCCACGTCAACCCGAAATAAACGTCCGGCTAGCAATGACATATCAGCCAGCAAAATTTCTCTTTTTAGCAGCTGATTCAACGTCTGTACCAGCAACCATGCCGGCGGTTTAGCCGGCAGCCTTTCCACCACATTTTTCAGCAATCCCGGCATTACCCTGTCAGGTATTTGCATACATCACCTCTTTGCATTGATTCATTCCTGCCTTACCCTGCCAGTAGCCATCTACCAGCGTACCACCGGCATACCCTTTGAGCTCAGACAAAGCCGTTTCTGTTTCCAGTACACCAGCCATCACCTGCTGATGTAGCCGTATCGTATCCACCATATGTTGTGCTTGTGGAGAAAGCCTAAAACGGTTTACCCCGATTGCCTGCAATTGCTGATATTGTGCCAGTAAAGAATGACAACCAGCAGACATCGTCTGTATACCATTAATCGTTAAAAAAGCCTGCTGCTCACGCGTGAGCAATGGTAAACCGTCTGCATGCTCCAAGCATTTAAATTCACAACTGTCCTTTTTCAGATTGTAATGGCGCGCCGTAAAACAGCGAGAAGAATAGGCCAACGGCATTCTCCCCCAGCCAAACACCTCACAGTTTACATCCGGTACCGCCGCAATCATCTGCTCCAGCCGACCGGCTGACAGCTCAATCGAAGCCACCCAGCGTTTAGCGCCAAGCGACTGCATCAACGCCAGCGTTTGCTCGTTATAAATATTCAATGCCTGTCCGGCGACAAAAGGAATTCCTTTAGCATGCAACAACCGTACAGCAGCAAGGTCATTAGCCTCTACACAGAAATCTTCCTGCTCCACCAATTTACGCAAACGTTTTAAATCAGACTCACTTTCCAAAAGCACCTGTGAAGACAGCACCACTTCACAGCCACCAGCCGCCACATCGCGCGCCAAATCAATCCAGTCTGCTACTTTCAACTCCTGCCGGCGCGAGCATACCGTTTCACCCATATAAACAGTGGCTAGCGGTTCGCCAATCAGCTGCTGATAAAATTCAACAATCTGCTGCTTGTGCCAAAAAAACAAAATCGGCCCTAGAGACAAAGCCAGTTTATCCCGTTGCATCACTCACACCCCTTCATCACTTCCACGGCCGGTTATACGCTCCAAGCGTCACCTGCTGTCCTTCAGAAACCTTAGCCAACGCCTGCTGCCACTGCGGCTGCACCGTAAACGATTCAGGACACTGTACCGCCAAATCAAGCGCCTGCCGCAATACCTTAGTTACCTGCGCCGTATATGCCGGACTGCGCTGCCGTCCCTCCACCTTAATCGCCGCCACACCCATGGACAACAACTGCGGTAAAATCTCCAGCACATTCAGGCTTGTCGGTTCTTCCAATGCATAATAGGTTTCATCATTTACCAGAAAACGCCCTTTGCACAAAGTCGGATAACCAGCTGGCTCGTCTGCTGCATACTGATCGATTAGAATATTATTTAAGCGTGCGTTCATCCTTGCTGCCTGCTGCTCCCAGCGCACATATTTTGCCGGTGAGCACACCCCAAACGTATTTGGAGATTCACCTGTCACATAACTAGACAGTAAGCAGCGCCCCTCCACCATCACACATAAACTGCCAAAGCCAAATACCTCAATTTCTACTGAAGTATGCTTAATCACTTGCTCCACCTGCGGCAGTGTCAGCACTCTCGGCAACACTACCCGCCGGATACCAAACAGCTCTTGGGCCAGATTAATTGCTTCATAATTAGTTGCCGAACCCTGCACAGACATATGCAACGCCAGTTGTGGATGCGTCTTGTGTGCATAATTCAGCAATCCAAAGTCCGCCAGAATCACCGCATCCACGCCAATTTCGGCAGCCGTATCCACCGCCTGCTGCCATTTTCTTACTTCTCCTGCCTGTGCATAGGTATTTATCGCCATCAACACCTTACGCCCACGCCGGTGCGCATATGTAATTCCCTCTACCGCAGACTTAGAGTCAAAATTCAGACCAGCAAAATTTCGCGCATTGGTTGCATCCTTCAGCCCCATATAGACCGTATCCGCGCCATGATCTATCGCCATCTTCAACGCCGGCAGATTACCAGCCGGACACACCAGCTCTGGAACCTTAACACCCATCCGTTCTCACCATCCCAATCAACAGTAATCCAATCAGCTACCCATAATCAGTCGCAAATACCCAGTCCGCCTTGCGCCTTCCCAGCAGCCCACAAAACACCGGATTAAAACATCTAAGCCAAACGGATTTATTGACACGAAACAAGCAAAAACAGAAAAAAATCGAACTTTAATACCAATTTAAAACAAAAAAACACAAAAAATGTCTAAATTAAATAATGCTAACATTTACATACATCTATCAACTTACCCCTGTTTAGCCAGCCAAAACCCAACTCTCAAAACCAATACCCTCAAGAATACCTCCCCAGCTTTCTCACAACCTATTACCAATATCCATACCAATCAAAATCTACTCAATTCAAATTATTAAGTGCATAACAATCAAATTAATGACATAATTCACATAAAAATCATATAACTTAAACCAAACTAACATTAAATTACATGATTCAGCCATAACAAAGAAGATAACCACAAACTCATACTTAGATAATATCGCTAAAAATCTAGAAAATTAGCACTATCAAACAACGAATTAAAAGATTTTAAAGGGGTTTACACATGGCAGACACCTACTGGGCCGCCCGAGAGGGAGACATTCTTTTACATACTTCAATATGGGCTGACATAGCCGGCGCAGCAGTAGAACTTGCGTGCTATGGAGCAATAGGCCTTATTCCCGGTGGTTTTATAGTGTCTACACTTGTTGGTATCGCTGTCGCAGCTTCTGGACTTAATGACGTCATATCAGATTTATCTGAAGAGGTCAGTAATTTATTTCCCATGGCTGAAGATGGCGTCATTATTTCTGGTTCTCCCAATACCCGCACCAACAGCAAAGCTTCCGCCCGCGCCGCAGGTGCCATAGATCAAAGCATTGAACTAAGTGACAGCAGCGAAGAACCACAGCAGCCCGAAAGCTTTATCGATATTGCTTCAAATGC
>NZ_JAFNPG010000038.1:0-79370 GCF_026535815.1 Snodgrassella sp. B3088 | reverse complement strand
GTTGGATAGATTCAATGAGCGGATATGGGAAGTCTGAGGGATACGCAGGCAGTGATCTGCTCTGGCCTGTGCGAACTCCTGCGGCAGGCCGGTGGTTTCGCGGCCGAAGAGGAAATAGATTGCTTGCTTACTGTTGCTGTAGTCAAATCCTGTGTAGTTGCGTGTGCCGTACGTCTCGATTAGATAATTTGATTTGAAATCATAAATATCTAAAAATAAGTATGATACAAAAAATCTTAACAATAATTTTGACCAAAAGATTTATTAAAAAATAAATTATTAAAAACTGAGCATTTCAAGAACTTAAGAATTTTTCATTGAAAATTGATATCAGTTGTATATTAAGAATTTTGACTAAAATACACATCTTGTGGATAAAGCTTAAAACCTGAATCTTTTTCTTTCAATATTTCTCTTTCTGCTATAAGACAAGTATGATAAGTTTTCGAAAAAATGATATTCAGTTGAGTTTTAGCTTATTTTTACTGGGCAGCGATAGCATGTGCAATTATTTTTCGTTTATGAGAAATATTCGGTACACTTGGAGCTGTAATTGTAATAGGTTATACGATGATAGGTTTGATGATTGTAACCCATGAGACTGTGGGACAGGCAAATATGCAGTTAATTCAGCATATTTTTGGATCTGTACCTGAAAAAGTTTCATTAATCGGGGTACGTAGCAGCGATTTAATAGAAAATATACATAAAGAGGTGGTAGAGAAACTGGCCGCTTTGGATTATGGCCATGGTGTACTGATTTTAACAGATATATTTGGAGCTACGCCATGCAATTTGGTACGCCGGCTGATTCAGCGAGAAGATGTTATTCTACTTACTGGTTTGAATGCTCCTATGTTAATCAAAGCACTGCAAAATTTTACTAAAGCAGAAGATGTGCATAAATTTGCTGATGATGTTAAAGCAGCTGCTATCGCCGGTATTATGACTATATCTAATCAGGATGAGCCCTAACATGATAAAAAAGGAAATTGAAATTGTTAATAAGCTAGGTTTGCATGCACGAGCTTCGAATAGGTTTACTCAGGTGGCCAGTAGTTTTCAGTGTGAAGTGTGGGTAACACGGAAAAGCCGGCGAGTGAATGGTAAAAGTATTATGGGTCTGATGATGTTAGCAGCTGCGCAGGGTAGTGTTATTGAGCTGGAAACAGATGGAGTAGATGAAAATCAGGCGATGCAGGCATTAGTTGAACTGATTAATAATTATTTTGGTGAAGACGAATAATGTGTATAGTGCTGCATGGTGTGGCAGTAGGAACCGGAGTCGCAATTGGACGGGCTCATTTAGTCGTACGTGGGATGGACGATGTTCCTCATCGCGATTTATCCATTGAAGAAATTCCAGCAGAAATTGCCCGCTATGAGCAGGCTATTAAAACGACACGCCGTCAGTTAGAACAGCTACGCACCGATATTCCTCAAAATGCACCTTCGGAACTAGGTGCGTTTATTTCTTTGCATCTGATGCTGCTTGGAGATGTCAGCCTGTCTCGAGAGCCTATTGATATTATTAAAGAAAAGTGTATTAATGCTGAATGGGCTTTAAAGTTACAAACAGATAAGTTAGCTGAACAGTTTGATGCAATTGAAGATAATTATCTGCGTGCGCGTAAACAAGATATGTTGCAGGTGGTTGAGCGTATTTTTAAAAATCTGATTGGACTATCTACAGAAGTTGTAACGGAAGCCGAGGACTTTGAAGAAGATACGATTCTGGTTGCACATGATTTATCACCGGCAGATACCGTATTTTTTAAAGACAGCCGTATTGCTGCTTTTGTTACAGATGCTGGTGGTCCAACTAGTCACACAGCTATTTTGGGGCGTAGTCTAGATATTCCATCGGTAATTGCGCTTGGATATGCTCGTGAGTTAATTAATGAAGATGAATTGATAATAGTTGACGGTTCAATGGGCGTGGTCATTATTGCGCCTGATGATGTTATTTTAAAAGAATATCGTCGACGTTTACGCGAATTTCGTAGTCTAAAACGGCAATTAAATAAATTAAAAAATACGGCGGCAACAACCTTAGATGGCATCAATATAGAGCTTTTAGGCAATATTGAAAGTGTTAATGATATTAAATCATTAAATAATCTGGGTGTAGATGGTATCGGGCTGTACCGCAGTGAATTTTTTTACCTGAATCGGGATGCATTACCAACAGAAGATGAGTTATATACAGAATATGCTGATGTAGTAAAAAAACTGAAAGGTAAACCATTAACTATACGCACTATTGATTTGGGAGTTGATAAAAATCCGCGTTGGTTTGGACCCAGTCATACGATGAATCCAGCCCTAGGTTTGACTGGAATTCGATTATGTTTGGCAGAACCTGTGATGTTTCGTACTCAGATGAGGGCTATTATGAGAGCTGCTGTTCTCGGTCCTGTACGCATGATGTGGCCAATGATTTCGTCAGTCACTGAAATTCAACAATGCCTAACTCATCTGAATACTGCTAAACAGCAGTTAAATGACCGTTTTCAAAAGTTTGATGAAAAAATTCAGGTCGGCGCAATGATAGAAATACCATCAGCTGCTTTAACTGTGAATTCTATTCTGAAACTGATTGATTTTGTGTCTGTGGGTACCAATGATTTGATTCAGTATACATTGGCTGCTGATCGTAATGATGAAAGCGTTAGTTATTTATATCAGCCTGGTCATCCTGCAGTGCTTAAGCTGCTATTACATGTTATTCGTACTGCTGTGCGGTTAAATAAACCAGTGTCGATTTGCGGAGAAATGGCTGGAGATGCCCAGTATACGCGTCTGCTTATGGCGATGGGGTTACGTCGTTTTTCGATGAATGCGAATAACATTCTAGCAGTAAAAAATCAGATTATTCAAAGTGATTTGTTAATGCTAGAAAATGAGGTGCAGAAAATTCTGCGCAATGATGATCCTGATAAGGCATTAAAATTGCTTAAAAAATTTAATTCTTCACATGAATTGGCTGATTCTGTGGAATAAAACAAATTCTTTTGTTTGACTTAGCATAGATTAACTGCGTTTAATGCTCGGATTAATATAATTATTTTATCAATATTGTTGTTGCCTGACAGTCAGTATTGAGTAAGTAGTGTTTTCCCGCAAATTGTCCACCGATATTCTCTCCCTTGGTATCGGTGGTTTTTTTTAGATAAATATATGCAATGTGAATATATTATTTAAATTGATTGATTACATAGTATGTTTTCAATATCGAAGAGTTGAAGGAATCTACTATCTTACTAAAGTAATTAATTGCAAGTTGGTGTCTGGAGTAAGCTGTTATAATAGCGGTCTATTTTTATACAATAAATTGATGATTCATGATGCAAGAACAATACTGTCCTGAGAAAATTGAACCCGCAGCGCAGGCACGCTGGCAGGAATACCGTTTATTTAACGCTGAAGATTTTAGTCCAAAACCCAAATATTATTGTCTGTCGATGTTCCCTTATCCTTCTGGTAAGTTACATATGGGACATGTGCGTAACTACACAATTGGTGATGTATTGAGCCGTTATCGTCTGCTTAATGGTTTTAATGTTATGCAGCCGATGGGGTGGGATGCATTTGGCTTGCCGGCTGAAAATGCAGCAATGAAGCATCAAGTGGCGCCCGCACAATGGACGTATGACAATATTGCTTATATGAAAAAACAGTTGCAAAGTCTGGGCTTTGCGATTGACTGGGGTCGAGAAATTGCGACATGTACGCCAGAGTATTATCGCTGGGAACAATGGCTGTTTGTGCGTTTGTTTCAAAAAGGCATTATTTATAAGAAAAATGGTACGGTTAACTGGGATCCGGTAGATCAGACTGTATTGGCTAATGAACAAGTAGTAGATGGGCGTGGTTGGCGTTCTGGTGCGATTGTGGAAAAACGCGAAATCCCGATGTACTACTTTAAAATTACGGATTATGCTGAAGAGCTGCTTAATGGGCTGGATACACTGGAGCATTGGCCTGAGCAGGTTAAAACCATGCAGCGCAATTGGATTGGAAAGTCGCGTGGTATGCAGGTTCGGTTTGCGCTAGCTGATGACAGTAAGGCCGGTTTGAGCGGTGATTATGCTGACTATGTGCAGGTCTACACTACACGTCCAGATACGCTGATGGGTGCAACTTACATTGCGGTAGCAGCAGAACATCCTCTAGCCACTGCAGCAGCTATTGATAATCCAGATTTACAGCAGTTTATTGCTGAGTGTAAGGCTGGTTCAGTTGCAGAAGCTGATATGGCTACGATGGAAAAGAAAGGTATGCCGACAGGTCGGTTTGCTGTTAATCCTCTGAACGGTGATGTACTGCCGGTGTGGGTAGCTAATTATGTGCTATGGGGTTACGGTGATGGTGCTGTGATGGCAGTTCCGGCTCATGATGAGCGTGATTTTGAATTTGCCACTAAGTATCGCTTGCCGATTAAGCAGGTAATTGCTTCTACTCAGGCTGATGATGAATTCAATACGCAAGCTTGGCAGGAATGGTATGGCAGTAAGGAGCAGACGCAATGTATTAACAGTGGTGAATTGGACGGCTTAGATTTTCAGGCAGCGTTTGAACGTATAGGTGAAATTTTGCAGGCGAAAAATGCTGGTGCACCGAAAACGCAATACCGTCTGCGCGACTGGGGTATTTCTCGCCAGCGCTACTGGGGCTGTCCGATTCCGGTTATTCATTGTGATGATTGTGGTGATGTTACGGTGCCGGAAGATCAGCTGCCTGTAGTATTACCAGAAAATGTTGTTCCTGATGGTGCTGGATCACCTTTGACCAGAATGCCGGAATTTTATGAAACCAATTGTCCGTGCTGTGGAAAGCCTGCTCGTCGCGAGACCGATACGATGGATACGTTTGTTGAATCCAGCTGGTATGCGATACGTTATGCTTCGCCGCAATGTGATACAGCTATGGTGGATAAAAAGGCGGCTAATTATTGGTTGAATGCAGACCAGTATATTGGTGGGATTGAACATGCAATTTTGCACTTGTTATATGCGCGCTTCTTTACTAAATTAATGCGTGATGAAGGGTTGTTAAATGTAGATGAACCATTTGCACGCCTGCTTACTCAGGGTATGGTAGTTTGTGAAACCTATTACCGTGAGGGTGCGAATGGTAGTAAAGAATGGATTGCGCCTCAAGATGTGGATTTGAAGCGTGATGATAAGGGTAGACCACTGGAGGCAACTTTAAAAGCAGATGGCAAACCTGTTTGTATTGGCGGCATTGAGAAAATGTCTAAATCTAAAAATAACGGTGTCGATCCCCAAGAGCTGATCGACCGTTATGGTGCAGATACAGCGCGTTTATTCATGATGTTTGCTGCACCCCCAGAACAATCGCTGGAATGGTCTGATGCAGGTGTGGATGGTGCACACCGCTTCCTACGGCGTTTATGGCGTACGGTGTATGAGTATTTGCAGCAAGGTACCAGTGTAAAGGCATTTGCAGGTAGTCAGGATGGGTTGTCCGCTGAACTGAAAGCATTGCGTCTAAAATTACACACCACGATAGCCAAGGTAACCGATGACTATGGCCGTCGCCAGCAGTTCAATACCGCTATTGCTGCAGTGATGGAACTGCTTAATCAATATGATCGTACCGATTGCAGTCCAGAGCTAGGACGTACAGTAGCTCAAGAGGTGTTGGAATCCGTGTTGCGCCTGCTGTGGCCGATTGTGCCTCATGTATGTGAAACATTGTGGAATGAGTTGTCTACGCAGCAAACGCTGTGGGAAGCAGCATGGCCGCGTGTGGATGAAGCTGCACTGGTACAAGATGAAATAACCTTAATGGTACAGGTAAATGGTAAGCTGCGTGGACAGATTACCGTTGCAGCTGATATCAGTAATGATGCAGCACAGGCCGCGGCATTAGCTGAGCCATCTGTACAGCGTTTTGTTGAAGGAAGAACGCCGAAAAAAGTAATTGTGGTGCCAAAACGTTTGGTTAATATCGTCGTCTGAATTTTGTAAGGGCTAAAAAAAGACATGTTTTAACATGTCTTTTTTGTTTATATTTGTCTGATTTGAGTATGAACAGTCAGTAATCAGATTATCCGTGTTCTTTAAAACTTATGGCAGGGTGTAGGCAATTAATGTATCACACATTTTTGTACCAAATGAACCATGACCTCCGGCCATTTGTACAACGTATTGTTTGCCATTAACAGCATAGGTCATAGGTGTTGCTTGACCACCTGCTGGTAAGCGTGCCTGCCATAATAATTGACCATTACTAGTATCGAAGGCACGCAGATAATCATCTTGTGTGGCACTGACAAACATTACATTACCTGCAGTAGATATTGAACCGCCAAGCCCTGGTACACCGATTTTCATCGGAGGCAGTTCAAACAGTTTCGGTAGGCTATCGCGTATCGTTCCGATACGTTTTTTCCAGACTACTTTATTAGTTTGTAAATCTACGCCGCTAACAAATCCCCAGGCTGGTTGTTTGCAGGGTAAGCCAATCGGAGATAGGAAAGGATTGATTTCTACTCCATAAGGTACCCCATACATGGGTTGCATACCGTTTTCTGTGCCTGCACCTTGTTCTTGCTGTGCTCTGTTTGGATTGGTTGGTATCAGGCGAGAAATGAAAGGTAGTCCAATCGGATTCATTAGTGCAATCTGACGATCTTGATTCACAGATATACCACCCCATTCAAACACACCTAGATTTCCGGGAAATACGAGCGTGCCATTTTCAGAAGGTGGCGTATAAATGCCATCATAATTTAGACGTTTAAATTGAATTCGGCAGACAAGCTGATCGAACATGGTTGCACCCCACATATCCTTATCTGTGAGTTTGCCCTGTGGAGTCAGGCTTAGTGCTGAGAATGGCTGAGTTGCTGCATAGTGCTCGCCTTTAGTCAGATTACCACGTTTTAAGGTTTGTGGTACTGATTTTTCGGTAATGGGAACAATGGGTTGTCCAGTTTCACGATTAAGCACAAAAATATTACCAGTTTTAGTCAAAATATAAATGGCTGGTACTCGTTTTCCTGAAGGTAGTGTTACATCCATTAATGATGGTTGAGCTGGCACATCCATATCCCATAAATCGTGATGAGTGGTCTGAAAATGCCAAATAAGTTTTCCGGTGGAGGCATTTAGTGCCACGATGGAATTAGCATACCGTTCTTTGAGTTTGTCTCGATTTCCTCCCCAGATATCTGGTGTACCTACTCCAGTAGGTACATAAACAATATTCCTTTGCTGGTCATAGGCTAGAGGTGCCCATGCATTGGGAGAATTATGCACAAAAGTAGTATTTTCACCCGGCATAGCATTCGGATTTTGTGCACCAGTATCAAATATCCATTTCAGATGGCCATTGTTGGCATCATAACCACGGATGACACCAGAGGGCTCTTTTGTGGAGAGATTATCAGTAACAGACCCACCAATGATAATAGTGCTGGGTGTCACTACTGGCGGTGAAGTAGGATTGTAGCCACCTAAATATGCGTAAGGCATTTTAGCTTGAAGGTTGATTTCGCCGTTATTGCCAAAGTCCTGACATTTTTGTCCATTGTCGGCATTAACTGCAATTAAACGTCCATCATTAACCGGCAAAAGGACTTTTCGTGGACATAAAGTAGAAGGAGTGGTTTCATTTTGCTTAGCTTTGGTCGCGTCGTAATAGCTGACACCACGGCAAGTTAGATGTTGAAAGGTTTTATTGCTGCGTAACTTTGGATCAAAACGCCAAAGCCTTTTACCTGTTGTGGCATCGAGGGCATCCAGAAACTGATGTGGTGTACAAATGAATAGTTTGTTACCGATTTTAATTGGTGTCAGCTCATTAGTTGTTTCGGCTGAGTCGTTATTAGTTTTGAAATCACCGGTGTGATAGGTCCAGGCTACTTTAAGCTGATTAACGTTATTAGTATTGATTTGAGTTAAAGGGGAATAGCGTGTGCCGCCTTGTGTACGTCCATAGGCGGGCCAGTCTTCTGCTGAAACGCCATTTGGGTCTACTGCAGGTGCTGGCTGGGCACGCGAAATGGTACCGTTGATTTCTTGTGGGTCATGATTAATGCTGTAAAGCATGATACCCAGAATAACTATCAATCCAATGGCAATGGCGGCTTGTCCACTGCGTTTTGTAGTTAATTGGCGTGTTGGCCATGGTAACAGTAGCCACAGACCTAGTATAAACAGAATGTCAAAACGTGGTGCCAATGCCCAAAAGTCTGTACCGGATTCCGATAATCCCCAATCAAGTGTGGCAATGAGGATTATCGCGAACCACCACAGGCTATTGCTGCAATTACGCTGATATAGAACGGTGAACAAACCAAGTGCGATTGCTAGGATTGCATAATAAGCGGAACCGCCCAGACTAATTAACCAAATTCCTCCTATAAGCAGATAAAGAGTAGCTAGCCATAATATGATCGATGTGATGATTTTGGCGACGGAACGCTTTGATTTATGTGTGTTCATTATGCCTCTGTATGTTGTTTTAATAAAATTCTTATGGTTAATAAAAGTCATTATAGTCAGCAATAATAATTATGCAAATGACTATCTATATGAATATTAAATAATTAATATTCAAGATTTTATATACTATTCATCTAAAAATTATTGTCTTAGCGATTCAAAAGCTAATTTAGCAGATTTATTGATAATAAATTATATTATTGACGATGGTGTATAAAAGTTAATTCTTTTTTCAAAAATCTGGTTGATCATGATTCAGAACAGATTCTTTCAGTAGTATTAATTATCTCTAGGGCGCAACAATAATATTTTCTTATGTGAACATTCTTGATTTTGTTTTTATCTGATGTCATCGCACAGTTTCGATACGAATAGATGTAGTTTTGTTAATATAATTATTTCAAAAAATTCAAAGTTTTTGATAAAAATGGTTGGTTAATGCTGAAGCTATCTGGTTGGCTTAATTCACTATTAATTATTTTGAAACAAAAAACCAAGAGAAAACATTTAAATAAGCGTTGAATAAAAGCAGCAAAAAATTGAATGGTTAATTATTTTTTAAATAAGCTGATAAATTATTAGATTGATAAATTATTTAATAAATGAACTTTTCTTAAGATAAAAAATTCTTCCATATATTCTTTGCCTTTTATTGAAAAGTTTGAAATTAATATATCTTCTATTGCTGATGGCATATAAAATATATTATTGGCGCAGGCTTAGCAATAAATCACGGAATACATTTGGATCCTTGATGAAGGTGATTTCGCCAACTTGCGGAAAATGATAATCAAGCAGGCGTGAAACCCAGAAACGGATACATGCTGCCCGTTGTGCAATCGGGAAATAATCTTTTTCATCAGTGGTTAGTGTTCGTATGCTTTCATATCCACGGAAAAAAGCTTGCTGGAGATTCTGATCAAGATGATTGTCTGCTCGTCGAGCCCAATCGTTTACTGCAATAGCAAGGTCGTACATGAAGTTGCCATTACATGCATAATAGAAATCAATAAATCCGGCTACCTGCTCCCCGTCCAACAAAACATTATCACGGAATAGATCGGCATGGATAATGCCTTCTGGTAAATCCGCACGATTATGAGTATCAAAAAAAGCAATTTCTTCTAGCAATAGATGCTTATCTTCTTCATTTAGAAACGGTAAGAGCCGATTGCTGGCTTCGTGCCACCAGCTTATGTAGCGTGGATTAGGCATTGTTTGTGGAAATTCAGTTCCGGCCAAATGCATTTTCGCCAGCATGGCTCCTGTATGGAAGCATTGCTGTTCGGAAGGGCTACTGGTGTCTTTGCCAGACAAGCAAGTAACCAAACAGGCTGGCTTGCTTGCAAGCGTACTATCCAACCGGCCGTCTATTCGGGCAATGGGAGCAGGACAAGCAACATCATGAGCACTGAGATGCTGGGTAAGATCCAGAAAAAAAGGCAGTTCAGCTTGTGTCATGGCTTCAAATACTGTTAATACATAACGTCCCTGTGTGGTGGTAACGAAGTAATTACTGTTGGTTACCCCTTGAGCGATACCTTGCAAACCAATAAATCGACCCAAGTGATAATCGCGCAGAAACGTGCGCATTTCATCATCGCTGACACTGGTATAAACAGACATAGATATCACCAATCAAACAGGATAAAGACATTATTAAAAGCTGAAACAGAAAATAGAAGTGATTTCAGCAAAACGTGTGCATGATAACAAAAAAATCTTGTATTCAGTCAGCAAAACAGGACTAATACAGTGGTTATTATGCTTTTAACATATAATAAAAAGGAATAAATGAATGCATAAGGGCTATTTCACAAGCTTCGAAGATTTACGTATCCTTGATAAGCACTATGTATTAAACGCTGGCTGAAGGTTTGCCAGTTCAGGAGTATAAAATGAATTTATCCGTGCTTGCGAACACGATAGTGTTCGCATTGTTATTATGGGTGCTTGGTCGAACGCAGTTTTTCAAATGGAGTCTTTCCAGAAAAGTATTGCTGGGTATGATTCTGGGTATTTTATTCGGACTGGGGCTACAGCTTGTATACGGCACAGCCAGTCCAGCTGTTGATGTTTCATTGCAGTGGATTAATGTAATTGGTAATGGTTATGTTCAGCTTTTACAGATGGTAGTGATGCCGCTAGTATTTGCTTCTATTCTGAGTGCGGTAGCGCGTTTACATAATGTCACACAGCTGGGCAAAATCAGCCTGATGACGATAGGTGTATTGTTGCTGACTACGGCTATTGCGGCCCTAATAGGAACTCTTCTTACCAGCTTGTTTGGATTGACTGCAAACGGCTTGATTCAGGGTGAGGCTGAAACTGCACGTTATATTGCAATTCAAACAAATTATGTTGGAAAGGTAGCCGATTTAACCGTACCACAACTGCTTCTTTCATTTATTCCGAAAAATCCCTTTGCTGATTTAACTGGAGCAAATCCAACATCTATTATCAGTGTTGTGATTTTTGCTGCATTTTTAGGTATAGCGGCATTGAAACTTTTGAAAGATGATGCCGCTAAAGGTGAAAGGGTATTGCTGGCTATAGATACGTTGCAAAGTTGGATTATGAAGCTGGTTCGGATCGTCATGTTATTAACTCCCTATGGCGTGCTGGCGTTAATGACAAAAGTAGTGGCCGCTTCCAATTTACAAGATATCATCAAGCTTGGGGCTTTTGTACTGGTGTCTTATTTGGGATTGGCATTAATGTTTATGGTACATGGTTTGTTGCTAGGGGTTTCTGGTATCAATCCAAGAAAATATCTACAGAAGGTTTGGCCGGTGCTGACATTTGCCTTTACTAGCCGCTCCAGTGCTGCTTCTATTCCACTAAATGTCGAGGCACAGACACAACGCCTAGGTGTGCCAAAGTCGATTGCTGGTTTCGCTGCTTCTTTTGGTGCAACCATCGGGCAGAATGGCTGTGCTGGCTTGTATCCAGCCATGCTGGCTACTATGGTTGCACCAACAGTAGGAATTAATCCGCTTGGCCCTTGGTGGATAGCTTCCCTAGTTGGAATAGTAACCATCAGCTCAGTTGGGGTAGCAGGGGTGGGTGGTGGTGCGACTTTTGCTGCTTTGATTGTATTACCGGCAATGGGCTTGCCGATTACATTAGTTGCGTTACTAATTTCGGTGGAACCTTTAATTGATATGGGCCGCACGGCATTAAATGTTAGTGGCGCCATGACCGCCGGTACCTTAACCAGCCAGTGGCTACACCAAACGGATCAAGCCATACTAAATAGTAGCGAACATGATGAGCTTACACCATAATCGTTTTGAGTGAACTAAAACTACGTTGAATTTCAGCCAGTCTTTTAATACGGACTGGCTGAATTTATATTGATGCTCTCGCATTGATCTGAACAGATTGCGATTATGAATGCATTCAGAAAAAACAGGTTAATTATATATAAATCAACCTGTTATGAATACAGCACAAGTAAATATTATCCAACTTGCTACTGAATATTTATCTGCTGTGTAGAACAATTTGCAACATGCGCCGGATGGGTTCTGCGGCACCCCATAAAAGCTGGTCGCCAACGGTAAATGCACTAATGTAATCACCGCCCATACCCATTTTGCGAATACGTCCGACAGGTACAGTTAATGTGCCGGTAACAGCCGCAGGTGTCAGCTCGTGCATGGAGGCATTTTTTTCATTCGGCACGACTTTTACCCAGTCATTAGCTGACGCCAAAATATGTTCAATTTCAGAGACCGGTAAATCCTGTTTCAGTTTTATAGTTAGTGCCTGACTGTGGCAGCGCATGGCACCCACACGTACGCACAATCCATCAATTACCAGTGGTTGGGTACTACGACCTAAAATCTTATTGGTTTCCACGGCACCTTTCCACTCTTCCTTTGACTGGCCATTACCCAGATCGGCATCAATCCATGGAATCAGGCTTCCGGCCAACGGTACGCCAAATTGTGTCTGCGGATAAGCATCGCTGCGCAGAAAATCGGCTACTTTGCGGTCGATGGACAGAATAGCACTGGCCGGATCGGCTAGTTCGGTACTAACCTGTGATTCAATTGCACCCATGGCACTGATCAGCTCGCGCATATTTTGAGCACCAGCTCCGGAAGCTGCCTGATAGGTCATGCTGGTAGCCCATTCTACTAAATCTTGCTCAAACAGACCGCCAAGAGCCATCAACATCAGTGATACTGTACAATTACCACCTACAAAATCTTTGATTCCACTAGATAATGCAGTATCAATTACAGCACGGTTTACCGGGTCAAGTACAATAACGGCTTTATCACTCATACGCAGGGTAGAGGCAGCATCAATCCAGAAACCCTGCCAGCCTTGTTCACGCAATGGCTGATGCACAGCTTTTGTATAATCACCACCTTGGCAGGTAACAATAATATCCATTTGTGCCAGAGCTTCCAGATTATGCGCGTCCAGCAAAGTTTTAGCTGTCTGACCAAAATCCGGCGCTGCCGCACCTGCAGCCGACGTCGTGAAAAAATACGCATCAGCAATGTTCTGAAAATCATTTTCTTCCTGCATGCGCTGCATCAATACCGAACCCACCATGCCGCGCCAGCCAACAAAACCTACTTTCACCGGGTGCTCCTTAAGTCACTTTAAATGAATCAAAATCTCTGTTACCAGAAGTCGTTCACTCTTATAACCATATTCGTGACTATTTGTAAACTGTTAATTTTTGTTTGAATTGTATTTGATGCTGAATAGCACGTTTTGGCAGATTGGTGATATCCGTTTGAGCTCAATTCTGGCCGTATAGAATCAGTAGCCATTCCGGTGTACACTTTCGCCTTTGTTTTTAGTTGGTGCAATCGATGAATTTACTGCGTACTCTGGCCAAAGTCAGCAGCATGACCATGTTGTCACGTGTGCTAGGTTTCATCCGCGACACCATAATAGCCCGCAGCTTTGGTGCGGGCATGGCAACAGATGCATTTTTTGTGGCGTTTAAACTCCCCAATCTGTTGCGGCGTATTTTTGCCGAAGGCGCATTTTCACAGGCCTTTGTGCCGATACTGGCTGAGTACCGCGAGACGCGTTCACCAGAAGCAACGCGGGCTTTTGTGCAGCATGTGGCTGGATTGCTGTCGTTTGTACTAATAATCGTGACTGCCATCGGGATTCTGGCTGCGCCGGTGGTAATTTATATTTCTGCGCCTGGTTTTCAACAAGATGCCGATAAATTTGCACTTTCTGTCCAGCTATTGCGGATCACATTCCCGTATATATTTTTGATTTCGTTGTCCTCACTGGTTGGCAGCGTACTCAATACCTATCATCAGTTCAGTGTGCCGGCTTTTACCCCCACATTTTTGAATGTCTCCTTTATTGTATTTGCTTTATGGCTGGCACCATATTTTCATCCGCCGGTACTGGCTCTGGCATGGGCAGTATTTGTAGGAGGATTGTTGCAGCTGCTGTATCAATTGCCATATTTATTTAGGCTGGGTTTTCTGGCCATGCCTAAGCTAAAACTTAGGGACAAGGCCGTAAACCGTGTTTTAAAGCAAATGGCACCGGCCATTCTTGGTGTATCAGTGGCGCAGATATCTTTAGTGATTAACACCATCTTTGCTTCCTATCTGCAATCGGGTTCAGTATCGTGGATGTATTACGCCGATCGCCTAATGGAGTTGCCAACGGGTGTACTGGGCGTAGCACTGGGAACAATTCTACTGCCCACTCTGTCTAAGCATTCTGCCACTAATGACATTGCCAGTTTTTCCGCTTTACTCGACTGGGGGTTGCGTCTATGTATGCTGCTCACTTTGCCGGCAGCTGTGGGTATGGCGGTTTTGTCCTTTCCATTGGTAGCGACGCTGTTTATGTACCGAGAGTTCAATGAATATGATGCACTGATGACACAAGGCGCATTGGTGGCCTATTCTGTTGGTCTAATTGGCCTGATTTTGATAAAGGTATTGGCACCAGGTTTTTATGCGCGTCAAAACATAAAAACGCCAGTCAAAATCGCGATTTTCACCTTATGTATGACGCAGTTAATGAATCTATTGTTTGTGTGGAAACTGCATCATGTTGGTCTGGCTCTGGCCATCAGCTTAGGTGCCTGTATCAATGCTGGGCTGTTGTATATTCTGTTACGGCGGCAGAAACTGTATACACCCACAGCAGGATGGATGCGTTTTCTGGTACGACTGGTGCTGGCATTGATCATTATGGGAAGCGGTCTATGGCTCTTGCAGCATTATTTGCCGTTTAATTGGCATAGTGGCGGACTGATAAAAGTAGGTCAGCTAAGTGCCTTGATTGCGGCCGGAATTGTCTTGTACTTCGGTGCTCTTTTCGCATTGGGTTTCCGGATACGTGATTTCCGGCGTGCCGAAGCAGAATAAACAGCTTAATATTTTAGCTTTCTTGATGAGTAAAGCAAGCTTACTACTTGCGTTCAAATTCTTTCAATTCTTCGGCAATAAAATATTTAACTAAATCAGAGTACAGCGTTTTGATTACCTCTCCGTTAAGACCTTGCTCTTCTGCCCAGTGCTGGCGTTTTTCAAGCATGCTTTTGAAACGTTCACTGGCTTGAACATCAGCAGTATTTTTTTTAAATTTACTGGCTGCTTTGACATAACCGAAACGGATGGACAATAACTGAATGATCGCATAATCAATGTTATCAATTTCGCTACGGATTTCATTCATATTGCGGCAATCATCTGGCAAACGGTGTGGAGTATATGGCATATTTGTAAGTTATTTATTTATCAAGAAATTATATTTTAGGCTGGTAAAGATGTTATGTATAGTTAAAAACGTTAAGATTAACAAATGAAAAATATCGATTAAAAGAATTTAATTCAAGTTAAACTGCAGGGCGTACTCTCAATCCTCTTAATTATGTTGTTTGAATTATCTAAAAGTGATATTTATAGCGCAAAATTGTAACTAACAGGGATTAATAAAAAATTTTATAATTGATATTTAGTTTTCTCTAGCAGAAAAAAATATAGAAAATTAACAAGTGATTGTTCGAAGATATTAATGATAACAATTATCATTATATTATTGAAAACATTATTTTTTTATTTCTGTTTAATGTAATACGTACTTTTAATAACGTTCGAAATTAGTTACAATACATCAATTTTACCAATATTTGCATAAGGTCGGCGCAATTATGTTGGCGAATTATTTCCCCATCTTAATATTTGTTCTGGTTGGCTTTGCTGCCGGAGTTCTTTTTATTTCTCTGGGTCTGTTACTGGGACCAAATCACCCGTATAAAATGAAGCAGGAACCGTTTGAGTGCGGTTTCGAAGCGTTTGAAAACGCACGTATGAAATTTGATGTGCGCTACTATCTGGTGGCCATTTTATTCATCCTCTTTGATCTGGAAGTGGCTTTTATGGTGCCGTGGGCCGTGGTGTTTAAAGAGCTTGGTGCCTATGGCTTCTGGTCGATGATGGTGTTTTTGCTGATTCTGGTTATCGGCTTTGTTTATGAATGGAAAAAAGGCGCTCTGGAATGGGAATAGAAGGCGTTTTAAAAAAAGGTTTTGTCACAACTACTGCCGATACCGTACTCAACTACGTGCGTACCGGTTCATTGTGGCCGGCTACTTTTGGGCTGGCCTGTTGTGCTGTAGAGATGATGCAGGCCGGTGCTGCCCGTTATGACCTGGACCGCTTCGGCATTATTTTCCGTCCGTCGCCGCGCCAGTCTGACCTTATGATTGTGGCCGGTACCTTATGTAACAAAATGGCGCCTGCCTTGCGCCGAGTTTATGACCAGATGGCAGAGCCGCGCTGGGTATTGTCAATGGGTTCCTGCGCCAATGGTGGCGGTTATTACCATTATTCCTATTCGGTAGTGCGCGGCTGCGACCGTATTGTGCCGGTCGATGTGTATGTACCTGGATGCCCGCCTACAGCAGAAGCACTTGTTTATGGTCTGTTGCAATTGCAGCTGAAAATAAAGCGTACCGCTACCATAGCGCGGGTTTGAAAGTGAGGAAAATATGGCAGATATAGCAATACTGAAGGCCGTGTGTGAAACCACTTTCGGCGATAAAGTACGTTACTGTCTGGATCGCGGTGAGCTGACGCTGGATTGCGCCGCCGCAGATTATCATCAACTGATGCAAACCCTGCGAGACCACCAAGAACTTAAATTCGAAACTCTGATTGATTTATGTGGTGTGGATTATCAGAGCTACAAAAATGAACCATGGGAAGGCAAACGTTTTGCCGTTGTAAGCCATTTACTGTCAATCAGCAATAACTGGCGCGTTCGCGTGCGTGTATGGGCAGAGGAGGAAGATTTTCCTACGGTTGATTCTGTTGTGGACATTTATAACGGTGCCAACTGGTATGAACGCGAAGCGTTTGATATGTTCGGCATCCTGTTTAACAACCATCCCGACTTGCGCCGTATTTTGACTGACTATGGCTTTGTCGGTCACCCATTTCGTAAAGATTTTCCGGTTTCCGGCTATGTGGAAATGCGCTATGACGAGGCCGAAGGCCGTGTGATTTATCAGCCGGTAACGATTGAACCGCGTGAAGTCACGCCGCGCGTGGTGAGAGAGGAGCAGTACGGTGTCTAAATTACGCAATTACACCATTAATTTCGGGCCGCAGCATCCGGCTGCACATGGCGTGTTGCGCCTGATTCTGGAAATGGATGGTGAAAATATCGTTCGTGCCGATCCACATATCGGGCTATTACACCGTGGTACGGAAAAATTAGCTGAATCACGTACCTATCTTCAGGCATTGCCGTACATGGATCGTCTGGATTATGTATCCATGATGTGTAATGAACAGGCCTACTGCCTGTCTGTTGAACGTCTGCTGAATATTGATGTACCCATTCGCGCTCAATATATTCGCGTGATGTTTGCCGAAATTACTCGAATCCTCAACCATCTCATGGGTATCGGTTCGCATGCACTGGATATCGGGGCCATGACTGTGTTTCTGTATGCATTCCGCGAACGTGAAGACCTGATGGATATTTACGAGGCGGTATCCGGTGCACGTATGCATGCTGCTTATTTCCGTCCAGGCGGCGTTTACCGTGATCTGCCGGATTTCATGCCTAAGTATGAATCCAGCAAATACCGTAATGCCAAGGTATTGCAAAAACTCAACGCTAGCCGTGAAGGCACCTTGCTAGACTTCATTGAAGACTTTACTAATCGGTTTCCTGCCTGCGTGGATGAATATGAAAATCTCCTTACAGATAATCGTATCTGGAAACAGCGTACTGTCGGGATTGGTGTGGTTTCACCAGAGCGAGCCATGCAGAAAGGTTTTACCGGCGTGATGCTCCGTGGCTCCGGTATAGAGTGGGATATTCGTAAGAAACAGCCTTATGATGCCTATGCTGCCATGGATTTCGATATTCCGGTCGGCATCAATGGTGACTGCTACGACCGCTATCTGTGTCGCATTCATGAAATGCGGCAAGCTAACCGCATTATCCGCCAGTGTGTTGACTGGCTCAGAACCAATCCCGGGCCGGTGATTACGGATGACCATACCGTGGCGCCGCCACATCGTACCGCTATGAAAGACGGGATGGAAGAATTGATTCACCACTTCAAGCTGTTTACCGAAGGGATGCATGTGCCGGAGGGTGAAGTTTATGTGCCCACTGAGCATCCGAAAGGGGAGTTTGGTGTGTATCTGATTTCAGATGGTGCCAACAAACCTTATCGCATGAAAATCCGTGCACCGGGCTTTGCCCATTTACAAGGTATGGATGAAATGGCACGCGGCCATATGCTTGCAGACGTGGTCGCCATTATTGGTACTCAGGATATTGTATTTGGGGAGGTGGATAGATAATGTTGTCCGCTGAGAGTTTAAAACAGATTGATACAGAACTGGCCAAATATCCGGCCGACCAGCGTCGCAGTGCCATTATGTCAGCCCTGCGCATCGCACAGACAGAAAAGGGCTGGTTACAGCCAGAAACCATCGAGGAAGTAGCAGACTACATAGGTATCCCGCCGGCACAAGCATTAGAAGTGGCTACTTTTTACAATATGTATAACCTCCAGCCGGTAGGTAAATATAAACTCACCGTATGTACCAATCTTCCCTGTGCGTTGCGTGGTGGTGTCAATGCCGGTGAATATCTACAAAAGCGCCTTGGTATTCGCTATGGCGAAACCACTGCTGACGGCAAATACACACTTTTAGAAGGCGAATGCATGGGTGCCTGTGGTGATGCGCCGGTGCTGTTAGTGAACAATCATAAAATGTGTAGCTTTATGAGCGAAGAAGCCATCGAAGCGAAACTGGCGGAGTTGAACTGATGGCAATGTACCAAAATGGCGTAATTTTCAATCAGGTTGATACAACTGATCCGGAATGCTGGACGCTGGAAGCCTATTTAGCCCGCGGCGGCTATCAAGCACTGAAAAAAATCATTCATGACAAAATACCGCAGGACGATGTGATAGCCGAGCTGAAAACATCCGGCCTGCGTGGACGTGGCGGCGCCGGCTTTCCGACTGGACTGAAATGGAGCTTCATGCCGCGTTCGTTTCCAGGTACCAAATACATCGTCTGCAATACCGATGAAGGTGAGCCCGGTACATTTAAAGACCGGGATATCATTGATTACAATCCTCATGCCCTGATTGAAGGCATGATTATTGGTGGTTATGCGATGGGTGCGGCTACCGGCTATAACTATATTCACGGCGAAATCTTCGAAAGCTATCTACGCTTTGAAACTGCTTTACAGCAGGCGCGAGATGCTGGTTTCCTCGGGCAAAATATTCTGGGCAGTGATTTCAGCTTTGAGTTACATGCCCATCATGGCTATGGTGCTTATATTTGCGGCGAAGAAACCGCTCTGCTGGAGTCACTGGAAGGCAAAAAAGGTCAGCCGCGCTTCAAACCACCATTTCCGGCTTCCTATGGCTTATATGGCAAGCCCACTACTGTCAATAACACAGAAACGTTCTCTTCGGTGCCGTTTATTATTCGCGATGGTGGCCAGCAATTTGCGGATAAGGGTATTCCAAATAATGGCGGTACCAAGCTATTTTCAGTTTCCGGCCATGTAGAACGCCCCGGTAACTACGAAATACCGCTGGGCACACCGTTTAGAGACTTACTCGATATGTGCGGTGGCATGCGCAATGGCAAAAAGCTGAAAGCAGTGATTCCCGGTGGCTCCTCCGCACCGGTACTGCCGGCTGATGTCATGATGGAAATTACGATGGATTATGACGCCATTGCCAAAGCTGGTTCTATGCTTGGATCCGGTGCAGTGATTGTCATGGATGAAGATGTCTGTATGGTTAAAGCATTGGAGCGGCTAAGTTACTTCTATTTTGAAGAATCATGCGGCCAGTGTACCCCATGTCGTGAAGGTACAGGATGGCTGTATCGCATTATCCACCGTATTACCTCGGGTAAAGGACGGCCGGAGGATTTAGATTTGCTGGAATCACTCGGTAATAATATTTCGGGGCGTACAATCTGCGCGTTGGCGGATGCGGCGGTGATGCCGATTCAGGGCTTTATGAAGCATTTCCGCCCCGAGTTTGAGCACTACATCGAACACGGCAAACCCATGAAAGAACATCGCTGGTGCTAAGGCACTATCTGCTTAGTTAGGATTGCGAACCTATGTTACAAATTCAAATTGACGGTAAACAACTTTCTGTCGAGCAGGGTAGTACGGTGATAGAAGCCGCCCGTCAGGCCGGTACGTTCATTCCGCACTTTTGCTATCACAAAAAATTGTCCATCGCCGCCAACTGCCGAATGTGTCTGGTTGAGGTGGAAAAGTCACGCAAACCGTTGCCTGCCTGTGCCACACCGGTAACCGATGGTATGGTGGTGAAAACCGATTCTAAATTGACGAAAGATGCCCAAAAAGGGGTAATGGAGTTTCTGCTGATTAATCACCCGCTGGATTGCCCGATTTGTGATCAGGGTGGTGAGTGCTTGCTGCAGGATTTATCCATGGGCTATGGCAAAGGCGCCAGTCGTTACAGCGAAGCCAAACATGCTGTTGCCGGAAAAGAGATGGGGCCGTTGGTGTCGGCTGCCGAAATGAGCCGCTGCATTCATTGTACCCGCTGCATCCGTTTTACTGAAGAAATCGCCGGTAAACAGGAGCTGGCGATGAAAAATCGTGGTGAACATTCTGAAATTGCTCCCTTTAATGGCAAAACACTGGAAACCGAACTGTCTGGCAACGTCATTGACTTATGTCCAGTTGGTGCTTTAACCAGCAAACCATTTCGTTTTGACAGCCGTTCATGGGAGCTGAGCCGACGGAAATCTATTTCTGCCCATGATGCGCTGGGCAGTAATCTAATTGTGCAGACCAAAGACCATACAGTGCGCCGTGTGTTGCCACTGGAAAACGAAGCCATTAATGAATGCTGGCTCAGTGACCGCGACCGCTTTGCTTATGCTGGACTGTATCAGGAACGCTTAACCCAACCGCAAATCAAACAGGATAACCAGTGGCATACCGTCGACTGGCAAACTGCACTGGATTATGTGGCCAAGGGCTTACATGGTGTCAGCCACGATTTTGGCAGCGAAGCAATTGGCATGTGGGTCAATCCTGCCAATACTGTGGAAGAAATGCATTTGGCCGGCAAACTGGCTCAAGGACTGGGCATCAACGCTGTTGATAGTCGTTTACGAGCGCTAGATGGGCGACTGGGCGCAGCTGCAAAAGGGGCGCAGTGGCTGGGACAGAACATTGAGCAGCTAGCGGCTAATGAGGTAATTCTGATTGTTGGTGCCCGATTGCGTCAGGAGCAGCCATTGCTCACCGCTCGCATCCGGCAAGCCACCAAAAACGGCACACAGGTGGCAGTACTGGCTGCTGCCCAGGAAGAACTATTCATGCCTTTACTGGCTCAAGTCAGCCTGCATCCTTATCAGTGGATAGACTGGCTAAGCAATGCGCTAAACAGTGAAGTAGGGCAGGCGTTATTAAAAGCGGAGAAAACCAGCATTATTCTGGGCGCTGATGTCCTTAATCATTCAGATGCCGCTGCCGTTTATGCTGCAGCACAGGATCTGGCAGAAGCAACTGGCAGTATTCTTGGTGTTTTGCCGCAAGCAGCGAACAGTATTGGTGCTGAAATAGTGGGCGTGGCGGCTAAAACGGTCGAACACAGTATTGCCGCGCAAATTACTCAGCCGAAACAGGCCGTGATGCTGCTGAATGTGGAACCCGATATGGATGTGGCCAATGGTGCTGCCGCTATTGCTGCGCTGAAGCAAGCACAGACAGTCATGGCATTCACCGCATATGATAGTGCCGTATTGCGCGAAGTGGCCGATGTGATGCTGCCGATCACCCCATTTACCGAAACTTCTGGCAGCTTTATCAATATGGAAGGCCGGCTGCAATCGTTCCATGGTGTGGTACAGGCGTATGGAGAAGCCAGACCATTATGGAAAGTACTGCGGGTACTTGGCAACGTCCTTGAACTGCAGGGTTTTGAGTATGAAAACACGCAGCAGATTCTGGCTGATGCACTGGACAAAGACCAGTTATCTGCTTTGCTGAATAATCAGATTCAGCCGGTTGCCACTAGCAATCCTGCTATCAGTCTGGTACGAGTAGGTGGTGTCAGCCTGTATGCCACCGATGGCATCGTGCGCCGTTCAGCTCCTTTGCAGAACACAGTACATGCTGCCGTTCCTGCTGCGCGAGCACACAGCCATACGCTTAGTGCACTGGGGCTGACAAATGGCGATACGGCATGGGCGAAACAGAACAATGATGCGGTAGCGGTCAGCGTAGCCGCGGACGATACCCTGCCTGAAAACGTACTGCTGCTGCCATTGCATCAGAGTAACTGGCAGCTGGGTGCTTTATTGACCACTGTGGAATTGAGTAAAGGATAATCATGCAAGCGTGGTTTCAACAATTATTAGGCAACGACTTCGGTTTACTGGTGTCTGTAATCGTCAAGATTGTCATCATCATGTTGCCGCTGATTATCACCGTTGCCTACCTGACTTATTTTGAACGTAAAGTCATCGGTTACATGCAGTTGCGCGTCGGTCCGAATGTGACCGGACCTTATGGTTTAATCCAGCCTTTTGCCGATGTATTAAAACTCTTATTTAAAGAAGTGACCCGCCCGTCACAGGCCAATAAAGCTTTGTTTTATATCGGCCCGATGATGTCGCTGATGCCGGCTTTTGCCGCTTGGGCAGTGATTCCGTTTAGTGAAACTTGGTTTTTGACCCGCATCAATGCCGGTCTGCTCTATATTCTGATGATTACGTCATTGTCGGTATATGGTGTCATCATTGCGGGCTGGGCATCCAACTCCAAATATGCCTTTCTTGGCGCCATGCGTGCTTCTGCTCAGACCATTTCCTATGAAATAGCCATGGGATTTGCCCTGATTGGGGTGATTATGGTGTCTGGCAGTATGGATTTTCACGATATCGTCATGGCGCAAGCCAAAGGTATAGCTGGTGGTTCCATTTTCTCGTGGAACTGGCTGCCACTATTTCCGTTATTTGTGGTGTATCTGATTTCGGCCGTGGCCGAAACCAACCGCGCCCCGTTTGACGTGGCCGAAGGTGAATCAGAAATTGTTGCCGGTTTCCATGTTGAATATTCCGGTTTCGCTTTCGCCTTATTCTTTCTGGCGGAATATATTTTTATGATTCTGGTGGCTGCGTTAACAGCTTTGTTGTTCTTTGGCGGCTGGTTATCACCCTTTCCGCAAAGCTGGGGCTTCATTGGTACTCCGAGTGTATTGTGGATGTTCCTGAAAATGGCACTGGTGCTGTATTTCTATCTGTGGATACGGGCAACGTTTCCGCGTTACCGCTATGACCAGATTATGCGTCTGGGCTGGAAAGTATTGATTCCGGTCACCATTGTCGCCGTGATTGTTTTAGGATTGTGGATGATTTCACCCCTGTCTTTATGGCGTTAAACAGGGAGAGGCACTGAATATGGCAAATATAATTAAAACTTTTCTGATGACCGAGTTGCTTGCGGGCATGAAAGTGACGTTAAAAAACTTTTTTGCACGTAAAGAAACCATTTATTTTCCGGAAGAAAAAACTCCGCAATCAGTTCGCTTTCGTGGGCTGCATGCACAGCGGCGCTATCCCAACGGCGAAGAACGCTGCATTGCCTGCAAACTCTGCGAGGCTGTGTGTCCGGCTATGGCAATTAATATTGAGTCAGAAAAACGTGAGGATGGTACACGCCGTACCACCCGCTACGATATCGATCTGACCAAATGCATCTTCTGCGGTTTCTGTGAGGAAGCCTGTCCGGTAGACGCCATTGTCGAAACCCGTATTTTCGAATATCACGGCGAAAAACGCGGTGACTTATATTTCACTAAACCTATGTTGCTGGCCATTGGCGATCGCTATGAAGAAGACATCGCCAAATGCAAAGCCGCTGATGCACCCTATCGTTAAGAGGTGATCATGAATTTACCCTTAATTCTGTTTTATGTATTTGCAGCGGTTATACTGCTTGGTGCCATTAATACTGTAATTGCTAAAAATCCAGTACATGCAGTGCTGTTTCTGGTGCTGACCTTCTGTGCCAGTGCCATGATGTGGATTTTGATGCAGGCTGAGTTCCTCGGCATCGTGCTGGTGGTGGTGTATGTAGGTGCCGTGATGGTGCTATTCCTGTTTGTTATCATGATGCTGAACATCGATATCGAACAAATGCGCGCCGGTTTCTGGCGTCATGCGCCGATTGCTGCATTGGTGGGGATACTGACCGCCGCACTGCTCATTGTCATTCTGGTCAATCCACAACTTGATCTGGCACATCTCGGTAGCGACAATCCACTGCCTGCTGACTACAGTAATGTACGCGATCTGGGTATGCAGATTTACACCACTTATCTGCTGCCGTTTGAGCTAGCAGCCATATTGCTGGTATTGGGTATGGTGGCTGCTATTGCTCTGGTGCACCGGCAAACACACAACCCACGTCGTACCAATCCGGCCGAGCAGGTTAAGGTACAGGCTAAAGACCGCTTCCGTATGGTGAAAATGCAGCCTGAAGTTGCTGCATTAGCTGACGATAATGAAGAAGAAGCATCAGAAGGGGAGCAGAAAGCATGATTACCTTAACTCATTATTTGGTACTCAGCGCCATCTTATTTGCCATTTCGGCCATGGGCATTTTCATGAACCGCAAAAACGTGTTGGTTCTTCTGATGTCCATCGAACTGATGCTGCTGGCGGTGAATTTTAACTTTGTCGCCTTTTCCCGTTATCTCGGTGATAGCGCCGGACAGATTTTCGTGTTTTTTATTCTGACTGTTGCCGCGGCTGAATCCGCTATCGGGCTGGCGATTATGGTGCTGATTTTCCGCAACCGCCAGAGCATTAACGTACAGGATCTGGACAGCCTGAAAGGCTGATGGTTGAGAGGAACGAGAGAAAATTATGAGTGTTTATCTGATTATTGCTTTGGCTCCGCTCATCGGTTCCCTGCTGGCTGGATTGTGCGGTAAGCTGATAGGTCGAAAAGGGGCGCACAGTGTCACCATTGCCGGTGTTGCCTTATCCGCCGTATTATCGGCGTGGGTACTATACGGGTTTATGACAGGCGGCCGTCAGCCATTTGATGAAAACGTCTATACATGGCTGACCATGGGCGGGCTGGATTTTTCGGTGGGTTTTCTGATTGATACGCTCACTGCTACCATGCTTGTCATCGTAACCAGTGTCTCTCTGATGGTGCATATTTATACCATCGGCTACATGAGTGACGACGATGGTTACCAGCGTTTCTTCAGCTATATTTCCCTGTTTACTTTTTCCATGCTGATGCTGGTGATGAGTAATAATTTCATCCAGTTGTTTTTTGGCTGGGAAGCCGTAGGTCTGGTGTCTTATCTGCTGATTGGTTTTTACTACAAACGCGATAGTGCCATCTTTGCCAATTTGAAAGCCTTTCTGGTCAACCGTGTTGGTGACTTTGGTTTTGTGCTGGGTATTGGCCTGATTTTGGCTTATTTTGGCGGCAGTTTGCGCTATGCCGACGTATTCCAGCACATCGATCAAGTAAAAAACGCTACCATTGAATTGATTCCCGGCCATCCATGGTCACTGATTACCGTGACCTGTATTCTGCTTTTTGTTGGTGCCATGGGTAAATCAGCCCAGTTTCCATTACATGTATGGTTGCCGGATTCAATGGAAGGCCCGACACCGATATCTGCTTTGATTCATGCCGCTACTATGGTGACTGCTGGTATTTTCATGGTGTCGCGCATGTCACCATTGTATGAATTGTCTGATACAGCACTTGGTGTCATCATGGTTTCCGGTACCATAACCGCACTGTTTATGGGCTTTTTAGGCATGATTCAGCACGACATCAAACGTGTGATTGCTTATTCCACCCTGTCGCAGTTAGGCTATATGACCGTAGCACTGGGTGCCTCTGCCTACAATATTGCTGTCTTCCATGTGATGACACATGCTTTCTTTAAAGCGCTGTTATTTCTGGCAGCCGGTAGTGTGATTATGGGTATGCATCATGATCAAGATATGCGCCACATGGGTGGACTGCGTAAATACATGCCAGTAACGTGGATTTGTATGTTGATTGGTTCTTTGTCTCTGATTGGTACACCATTCTTCTCCGGTTTCTATTCCAAAGATTCCATCATCGATGCGGTGAAAGCTTCAACACTGCCTTTCAGCAGCCTCGCTTATGTGGCACTGGTAGCCAGTGTATTTGTAACCGCTTTCTATTCCTTCCGTCTGTATTTTCTGGTGTTCCACGGTGAGGAAAAATGGCGCCAGAGCGGGCAGGGCGAACATCATCATGGCGAGGAACACCATGGTCTGCGTCCGCAGGATAATCCACATGAAAGCCCGCTGGTGGTGACTATTCCGCTGATTTTACTGGCTATTCCATCAGTGTTTGTCGGTATGTGGGCAATCAAACCCATGCTCTTCAGCGATTTTTACCATAATGTAATTTTCATCAACAGCGCCGCCCACCCTGCATTGGCCACCGTGGCAGAAGAATATCACGGTATTTTTGCCATGGCTCTGCATAGTCTGACTACACCAGTGTTATGGCTGGTCATTGCCGGCGTAGTTCTGGCATGGTTTTTCTACATGAAAAAACCACAGATTCCGGCGCGGATTGTGTCTTCCATCCGTCCGATATATACCTTGCTGGACAACAAATACTATCTGGATGCACTTTACTACAACGTTTTTGCCAAAGGCAGCCGGCTGCTCGGAACGCTGTTCTGGAAAGTAGGTGATGTGCTCATCATTGATAAATTAATTGTTAACGGTGCTGCGCGCGTTGTGGCCACAGTGGCTGCACTGGTGCGACGGATTCAAACAGGCTACCTCTATACTTATGCCACTGCTATGGTGCTGGGCGTGTTTGTGCTGGTGGCATGGACATTCTGGCCGTTGCTGAAAACCATGTTCGGCGGTTAATTCAAGGCATTCAACTTAGTATTTTTAGGCTATAAATATGTACGATTACTTACTCAGTTTGGCGATTTGGCTGCCCGTGTTGGCCGGTATCGTTGTGCTGGCCACCGGCTCAGACAAGCACGCTGGGATAGCCAGAGTGCTGGCCTTAATAGGTGCGCTGCTATCCTTTCTCATCACCATACCGCTGTTTTGCAAATTTGATCGCTTGAATGGTGGCTTTCAATTTACAGAATTTCATGTCTGGATAGACAGCCTCAACATCAACTATGCCTTGGGCGTGGATGGTCTGTCTGTACTGTTTGTGATTCTGAATAGCTTCACTACCTTACTGGTGGTGCTCGCTGGCTGGCAGGTGATTCAGAAACGACCGGCACAGTATATGGCCGCGTTTTTAATTATGTCTGGTTTGATCAATGGTGCTTTTGCAGCCATGGATGCCATTCTGTTTTATGTGTTCTTCGAAGGCATGCTGATACCGATGTATCTGATTATCGGTATCTGGGGAGGTCCGCGACGTGTCTACGCCTCCATCAAATTCTTCCTCTATACCCTGATGGGTTCATTGCTGATGCTGGTGGGTTTTGTTTACCTGTCTAATCAGACTGGCGGCTTTGCTATCGAAACATGGCACAACATTAAACATTTGGCCATGACTGCACAGGTGCTGCTGTTTATCGGTTTTTTCCTGTCTTTTGCAGTGAAAGTACCTATGTGGCCGGTACATACATGGTTGCCTGATGCCCATGTGGAAGCACCAACTGGTGGTTCCATGGTGCTGGCGGCTATTACCCTGAAAATTGGTGGATATGGTTTTCTGCGTTTTATGCTGCCAATTCTGCCGGATGCAGCACGCTATTTTGCTCCAGCGATTATTGTGCTGAGTTTGGTTGCCGTGATTTATATCGGTATGGTGGCTCTGGTGCAAACCGATATGAAAAAACTGGTGGCATATTCTTCCATTAGCCACATGGGTTTTGTGACCTTAGGCTTTTTCCTGTTTACTGGCGGTTACCTGAATGACTGGGCGTTTAAAGGTGCCATCATGCAGATGCTGTCGCATGGATTTGTTTCAGCAGCCATGTTTATGAGCATTGGCGTGATGTATGACCGCATGCATACCCGTGAGATCTCAGCTTACGGTGGTGTGGTTAACAGTATGCCGATATTTGCCTCATTCATGCTGCTGTTTGCCATGGCAAATGCTGGTCTACCCGGTACTTCCGGTTTTGTGGGTGAATTCATGGTGATTGTCGGTGCGGTAAAAACCAATTTCTGGATTGGCGCACTAGCGGCACTAACTCTGATTTATGGTGCTGCCTATACTCTGTGGATGTTTAAACGGGTGATTTTTGGTGCTATTAAAAACCCCGAAGTGGCGCAATTAAAAGATGTGAATAAACGCGAACTGCTTATTCTGGTGATTTTGGCCGTAGCGGTACTTGGTTTTGGTTTGTATCCCGAACCCTTTATCGCCGTTGTGCATCAGGCAGCTAATGATTTAATTGTCCAAGCGGCACAAAGCAAACTGTAAGGAAATGTGAATGAACTGGACAGATTTAACAATATTTCCCGCTGTACCGGAACTGGTGCTAACTGGCGTACTGTTTGCCGTACTGCTGGTGGATTTATGGCTGAATGACCGGCAACGCTGGATAACCTGTACCTTATCTGTTATCGGCCTGATTTTGACCGCTGCTGTGCAGTGTCTGGTGTGGAAACAGCAACCTCAATATGCCTTCCACGATATGTTTGTGCTTGATGGCATGGCTCAATTGGCCAAATTATGTATGTATGGATTGGTGATAGCCATTTTTATCTACAGTCAGGCTTATCTTCGTGCCAGAAATATTTATCAGGGTGAATTTTACACTTTGACTTTGTTTGCTCTGTTGGGCATGAACATCATGGTTTCTGCATGCCATTTCTTAACCTTATATGTTGGGTTGGAATTACTGTCACTGGCATTGTATGCATTGATTGCTCTGCAGCGCGATAGTGGCCGTGCAGCTGAAGCAGCGCTGAAATATTTTGTGCTCGGTGCTCTGGCTTCCGGTTTGCTGTTGTATGGCATTTCTCTGGTATATGGTGCAACAGGTACTCTGCAGTTGCAGCAAGTACTGGCTGCCAGTCAGGAAGGCACCAATCCATGGTTGCTGAAACTAGGCGTAGTATTTATTGTAGCCGGTATCGTATTTAAGCTGGGTGCTGTGCCTTTCCATATGTGGGTACCAGATGTGTATCAGGGCGCGCCAACTGCTGTAACTGCTCTGGTCGGTACGGCGCCAAAAATCGCTGCCACGGTGTTTGCTTTCCGTATTCTGGTGTATGGTCTACTGACACAATGGGAAAGCTGGCGCGATTTGTTGCTGTTATTGGGGATTGCTTCTTTGTTTATTGGTAATCTTGCTGCGATTATGCAAACCAGTATCAAGCGTATGCTCGGTTTCTCAACCGTTGCACATATGGGTTTTATCCTGCTGGCGCTGTTGGCTGGTGAAGTTGGCTGTACTGCCGCCATTTACTATGCCATCACCTACGCTTTAATGGCTTCTGTGGCCTTTGCCATTTTGATGTTGTTATCTAACAAAGATATTGAATGCCAGAATATCAGTGATCTTGCCGGTCTGAATCAGAAAAATGCCTGGTATGCATTCCTAATGTTGCTGGCTATGTTCTCTATGGCTGGTATTCCACCCTTAATGGGCTTCTATGCCAAACTGGCAGTCATCAAAGCATTGCTTTCTAGTGGCTATGTGTGGGTTTCTGTGTATGCAGTGGTGATGTCATTAATTGGGGCGTTCTACTATCTGCGTGTGGTGAAAACCATGTATTTCGACACTGCGGATTCTGTGGCTGCACCTGTATTTAATATGTCCCTGCTGGGTAAAGTGGTGTTATCCATCAACGGTTTGCTTTTGTTGCTATGGGGTGTAGTGCCGGATGGCGTGATGGCATGGTGTGTACAGGCTTTGATGCATAGCTAAGGTCTTTTATCTATTTGACAGCAGCCTTTTATGGCTGCTGTTTTTGCTGTTGCATGAGCATTTATTAAAGTAGATAAGAGCAGGTAAAATGGTTCATTCAAATATGAAAATAATAATGGCATGGTCAGTATGAATCTTTCAGGTTTTGATATTCGCCAGACACAATGTGTGGTGGTAAAAGTGGGCTCCAGTCTGGTAACTAACGGTGGACAGGGTGTAGACCAGACGATGTTGAATAACTGGGCACAGCAAATTGCGCACTTGCGTGCGCGTGGCATGCAGGTGGTGCTGGTTTCCAGTGGGGCCATTGCTGAAGGTATGAAGCGTCTGGGCTGGACAGTACGACCTAAAGCACTCAACGAACTACAGGCTGCGGCTGCAGTGGGGCAGATGGGACTGGCTCAAGCCTATGAAGAGGCATTTGTGTCACTGCAGATTCAGACCGCTCAGATATTGTTGACGCATGATGATATGAGTCACCGTACTCGCTATCTGAATGCCCGCAGTACCATCCGTACCCTACTGGAGCAAGGGGTGGTACCCATTATTAATGAAAACGATTCTGTCACCATAGATGAAATTAAGCTCGGGGATAATGATACGCTCGGGGCGCTGGTGACCAATCTGATTGAAGCAGACATGCTGATTATTCTGACTGATCAGAATGGTTTGTATGACCGCGACCCACGCCAGCATACCGATGCCAGTTTTATCCATCAAATTGCTGCTGACCATCCTGAGCTGGAAAGTATGGCCGGCGGTGCCGGCAGCAGTGTAGGAACCGGCGGCATGTTTACCAAGGTAGTGGCAGCCAGACGTGCTGCTCTGAGCGGTGCGGCCACCCTGATAGCAAATGGACATGCGGACAATGTCTTAGTGCGGGTAGTGGATGGAGAACAGATAGGTACTTTATTTACGCCAGCTGCAAATCGTCTAAGTGCACGTCAGCAATGGCTGTTGGGTCAGGTGCAGCTAGCAGGAAGTGTTGTGGTAGATGATGGCGCAGTCAAGGCGCTGACTGTACAGCATTCTAGTTTGTTACCCATTGGCTGTATGGCGGTAAATGGCCATTTTGAACGCGGAGCTTTGGTGGCGGTTTGTAATCAAACAGGCCAAGAAATTGCTCGAGGATTAGTAAATTATAGCGATCATGAAATCAGTCGGTTGTTGCGGCAGCCGTCACAAGCAATTGAGGAAATATTAGGCTATGTGGCGGAAGAAGAATTGATTCATCGCGATAATATGGTGTTAAGACGCAGTTGAAGAGAATAGTTGTTGCTGTCTATATGAAATGGTTCGCTCAAGCAAGCAGTAATATTTAAGTGTTTTGGGGTGATGAGATTTTATATTCAAATACAGATGATATTTTGTTGCTGATCAAAAAATTTTGTTATAAAACAGAATATTATCATTATTTAAAATGAATCATTACTGAAGTAATTTACGTCTATGCGTTGTTTACCCTGTTTACTCTTTGTTTTTATTTTTAGTATAACTTAATAATATTCAGCTATTTCCTACTTTGTTTTGAGGCGTTTTCATGCTGCGATGGATTTAATTAATAAAAAAAACGGCACTTTGAGTATAAAGTGCCGTCTGCACGATAATTTTTATTTATCAGTGCAGCTTTATAAATACGCCCGCACCTGCTCCAAATTTGCCTTGAGTGTTGCCTGTAGCCGCTGCTTTAAAAACCCAGCTTCCTTTATTGCTGGCCACAGAATAACCGACAGCATAGCCGGATTCACCACGATGTGTGCCGAAGCCCATTGTGAGGCCACCATCACCGGCATTCATCGGCTGCGGCAGATTAGCCATAGCGATGGCAGAAGCAATAGCTGCATTTGAGTTATCTTCAATATCATTGATTTTACGATTCAGGTGACTGATATTGTGGCCGATTTTATTGAGTGCATGATTCATCTGACTTACATTAACGGCATCTGTGTCTGCAACTCCGGCTGCTACATTGCTGATTTGTCTCTCGTGGCCGACGCTGCCAATTGAGACACTGTTATTGCGGGTGGCCACTGAACTTTCGCCCAGTGCCACAGAATTTTCTGCTCTGGCCTGTGCATGATTGCCGATTGCTGTGCTGTGGTTGCCAGAGGCTACGGCTCCTGAGCCACCAGCTACAGAACCTGGAGCAGATGGTTGTGGTGCGGTAGTTGTCTCGTTTTGGTTTACCTGAAACATACCCGCGCTGCCATTATTCAGTTTGTTAATATCATTGCTGATGTTAGCTGGATTTTGATTGGATACAGTTGTGACCTGACTAATTTTATGATCAGTATAATCTTTTGCTAAAGACAATATGTGATCTAATTGTCCTGTGTTTATGACGGAGCTAGTTGCTGCTTTAAGCTGAGCAACGGTGGCTGCATCGCTGTCTTGAGCGCCATCGGCTACGTTTTGGATGCGGCGTAGTTGTTCTGGTGTGCCAATGGAGACTACTCCCCTGACTGATGAAAGGGGTTGTTTGGTTAGATATGCATCGCCTAATGCACCACTGGTAACGGAATTTATACCTAAGGCGATGCTGTTTTCTGTTAAGACTCTGGCGTTCATGCCTAGCGCAGTGCCACCTGTTTTGGTTGCAGAGGCACCATTGCCGATGGCAATGGCATTATCTGCTATTGCCTGAGCATTTTTTCCTATTGCCATTGAATCCAATGCTAAGGCTTTAGAAAATGCACCCAGTGCCAAGGTGTAATCTTTTGCGGCTTGTGCTCCGCTACCCATAGCAATGGCGTCCTCACCTGAAGATAGGGTGTTGTCTTCGGACTGAAACTTTACATCTTGATCAATTGTCGAAACATTTTTGATATTGGCTGAACCGATGGCTATGGAGCGAAAGCCGGTTGCTGTTGCGGAATGTCCGATAGCCAATGTTCCTTTATTTGTGGCTGCGGCTACATTTCCAATAGCCTGCGCAAAGTCTGCAATGGCTGCGGCTTGACGGCCGATAGCCAGCGATGTATTACCTGATGATAATGCTTCTGGACCTATGGCTGTTGCAGAGCTTGCAGACGCTTTGGCGTGACTTCCCAGTGCTAATGTAAAAGGAGAGTAGGCGTATGCGCCAAATCCTATTGCTGCACTGCTTCCATAATCTTTGCCACTGATTTTGTTGTAAGGATTGTTTCTCTCTGCCATGGCCCACCCCTTCACTAATTTAGATTCTTTATCTGAGCCGTTTGCCGCTAAACTTGCGCATCCTATTGCAATATTGCCTACTTCTGTTGGTAAGGTATGGTTTTTGGCAGGGGTGACATTGTTTTCACAAGCATCTATTGCAGCTGCTGTATCTCCGATTGCAGCAAAAATATTATTTGATAGGCATAATAAAGCGGATAGGCTTATTTGTAATATCAATGGGCGCAAAGTGGATTTCGGTTGTGTATTCATGGTGATTTCTCCGGTTTGTATTAATGTTGTAAGTATTAAGCTCTAAAGTTTTATATCGAAATATTTGATTAGAGGTGTTGTGTTTTATTTATTTCGATTGATTAATATAATATTGATTATTTGCAATATTATCGTCCATTAATGTCTGTTTTTCAGATGGAATTTAATTTTTATTTTGGATTTCTTAGACTTGTTATGCTGAATGATTATTTAAACAGATTATTCATTATTAATGATAATATCATTATAAATATTACCATTCAGCTTCGAATCCCAAAGACCCGTTAAAAGGGGCTTTTATCTGTGCATCTCCGCCGTTAGATTTTGTATGGCCAAATTCTCCGTAAAGTCTCATTTTATTGGAAATTTCGTAGCTGCCTCCAATCGCCATTTCAGTACTGCTATGCGCCAGACTGGTATTTAATGTGGTTGATGCTGTACGAGTAGTGTAAGTAGTGTAATCGTCGCCATCCGGTGAATAGATAAAATTGATTCGTGCATAGGGATGGAATATGCCTTTATTAAACTGAAAATCACCATGCATGCGGCCACCGATACGAAACAGCCAAACATTATTGCCGTTCTGGCTGACGGTTGTGTTTCCGCTTATCTGGCTGTCATTCAGGTGCAACCACTGGCGCATAATCTGTGTCTGGGGCTCCAGTTTCCATGCGCTGTGGCCGATTGTAAAAGGTTTACCTATTTCAACTGATGCTGTGATGCCATGTCCTTTTTGTTTGCTGGCCTGATTACCAGTAGGCCTGATATCTGCCTGATGCTGTGCGCCCTGTAAAACGATGTCTAGATAGCTGCCAGTATTGCTGGTGTAGGTGCTGTAGGCGCCCAGGAAATAAGATTGAATATCGTTTTTACCTACATTCCCATTTATACCGCTGGCAAAACCGGCTACATTCAGATGACCGTTCAGATACCCGAGGTATCCCCCTGTATGCCAGTGAGGATTGTTCCAAATATCGCTGCCCATTTGTAAACCATTATAGTGACCGCTGGTATGTGGACTGGTGGTTCCATTCTGTCGAATATTAGTACGGCTTGTTATTACTCGTCCCCAGCTTCTGCGTTGTTCTGCTGTTGGTGTGGTGCCTGTACGGCGATGTAGGTTTGCCAACATAAGGCTGTCAGCTTGAAGAAGTTGTGCAGCGGTTGAAGAGTTAAGCGGTGTTTCTTTGCGGTAGGTTGGTTTGGTGATGACTGGTTTGTTATCAGGGTGATTACTTACTATGGTGGTTTTGTCGTCTTGCTTAGGTGTGTCTTTAATGCGTGAGCGCAGATACCAGTTGCTATCTTCTCTGGTCTGATCGCCACTAAATAATCGGTATTCGTAGGCACCGGCATCGACATGGCTGCCAGTCAGTGTGAATACAGGCTCATTTTCTGCATCCGTAATGTTGGTGCCGGCTACACTGATAATTTCAATACCTTTGCTGTTACCTGTGTCGGCGCCGAGGCCTTTGATATTGTTAATCCGTATAGTGGTTGTGCCTGAGGCATTGCCGCTGATGGCTAGTTTATCGGTAATACTTTTATCATCATTCAGCTCGGTGTCGAGGATGAGTGTGCCTTTGGCGCCGTTATAGTCACCAGTGATTGTAAGATTATCTCCAGTATGCTTGTTACCTAGGCTGATGATGCCAGCATTGGTAACATTGCCGTTGATGATGATGGAATGAGGTTCAGACAGGCTATGGTCTGAGGATGCTTCTGCGGAAAATCCGTTAAATGTTAGTTGTCCGCTGCGATTGATATTCAGCTGATTGGTTGTTAGGTCGCCAGTAAGATTTAGTGTGCTGTCTGTTTGTGACTGGGATTTCCCTCCGATGTTGATGATGCTCCAGTTACGAAGGGCTGTATCGTTTTCTTTTCCTTCGCTGCTTGAGGAACCAGTAAGCCATCCGTTGATATTCAGTATATCTATATCTTTCACTCCATTACCGTTTAGCCCATTGGTATCTTTGTTACCCGCATCGAGAACTGTAATAGTGCTGGTGTCGCCCTGATTTATGGTGAAGGTGTCATTGCCGTCGCCAAGTAGTATTTGTCCGCTGACTTTGGCTCCATTATTCAGGATAATGTTTGTATTGGTGTTATCGTCTTGTATGGCAATACCTGAATTTGACTTTATTACAGCATTTTTATCTAAAAAGATGTTGGTTGTTGTACTTGATTTTCCGCTGATATTGATTGCGGATCCTATATCACCTTGAATTTGGCCATTTGCTTTTATTCGGATGTTTCCAAGTCCATTATTGATGATGTTGATACCATTCAGGTCACCAGATATGTTGCCATTAATCTGATCGATATTGATGTCTTTAGCGCTGCCGCTGTTTTGAGCTATGATGGCGTCGTTGCCGCCTTTAACATTGCCAGCAATTTCAATATTAATGTCTCCAGTACCGATATTGACGGTATTGATGCCATTGTTTGCTCCAGTGAGGGTACCGCCTGAATGATTAATATTAATATTTTTTGCAGTACCGATGTTGATGGCATTAATGCCATCCATCTGATTACCGGTTACATTGCCATTTGTATTGATAAAAATTGAATTTTTACCACTATTCATAGCACTGATGGCAGTACTTGCGCTTATATTTTTGGTATTGATTGTTAATTGCTGTGTGTTGTCGCCGTTTGTGGCGTTGATGCCATTTTGCTCAGCTGTGATGTTTCCTGTATTGATGGTGGTAAAACCTGTTCCGTTATTAAATGCATTTATACCTACGCCGGTATTAATGTCTTTGGCTTGAATGAGAATATTTTTTGTATTTTCCTGATTTTCAGCGGTTATACCGATGCTGCTTTGGTCACTGGAATATATGTTGCCACTTTTGATACTGATGGAGCTATTTTTACCTCTGTTTTGTACTGTGACGACATTACTACTTTCACTGGACTGAATATTCTGTGTATCAATGGATATGTCCTGTGCTAATTCGCCTGTTGTGACGGCAATAGCGGTGCCAGTTGCGTTAATGTTTCCTGTTTTGATATGTGTGAAACCATTACCTTCATTATTGACGATTAAGCCATCACCTTGATTGGTAATATTTTGGGTTTTGATATCTATGTTAGTTGCTGTATCGTAATTGTTTGCTTGTACAGCAGGGCCGCTGTCATACTGACCGATATCCATATCTCTGGATTCGTCAATAATTAACGAGTTAAAGCGGTTGTTGATGACAATTCGTTCCGTGCGTTTTGCCTGATTGTTTTCTGCGTAAGTTGCGCCGCTTACGATTCCACTGAAGGTTTTATTGATTGCTTTCTTTTGATTATCATTGCTATCAGATTCAGAAACGTCGGTATCTGTATTCTGAAGACGAAATGTAAAAGGTGATTGGTTTGCAATGGTTTTTGTTGCGCATGTCATTGTTTCTAAATTTTGAATCTGACAGGCAGCGTAACTGATTTCGGGACAGATCAGTAAAAAGGATAGAATAGTTAATTCAGCGATGGTTTTTTGTCCAAGTGCGGATTTTAGATATGTTGTTATTGTTGAGGAGGGGATCTGATTATTCCAGATGGGATGGTGTTTACTTTTCATTGCTCTGGTTCCCAAATAAAAAGTAATCTATTGTAATCCATTGAATTAACAAAAATATATAATAAAAGTTTAAAACAAACTAATATTACCTAAAAACAACACTTTATCAATGAATGTAAAGAATATTTGTTATATGAATTGGATGATTTTGTCTGTGGAGGATTCTTCACAAGAATAATAAAAAATAAAGGGATTTATTTATCAGATATTTTTTATTGAATAATTATTTTATATTTAATAGAAACCACCTTAATCATAGATTAAGGTGGTTGTTTATATAATGCTAAAAGTAATGCTGGAGCGTTGGGGTTACCAGTCAATTTTTAAGCCGGCTGAAGCATTGACGGGTACTTTTACTTTGGCATTGCCTCCATTTGACCAAGTATGGCCGATTTCTCCATAAATTTTTACAGTATTGTTGATGTCATACGTGCCACCCAGGGCGAGCTCTGTACTCCGATGTGAGGCACCGGCATTAAGTGTGGTTGTTGTGGATATGGTTCGGTAGCTGGTCTTGTCTGAGCCATCAGGTGAGTAGTAGAAATTAACCCGTGCATATGGATGTATTAAGCCTTTATTGAGCTGATATGTTGCTGCTAAACGTCCACCCAGACGGAATAACCACGCATTATTATGCTCCTGACTTACTGAAGTGTGACCACTGATATTGCTATCATTTAGATCCAGCCACTGATGAATAATCTGTGCTTGCGGCTCAATTTTCCAGTTGCTGTTGGCCAGTGTAAATGGTTTGCCTATTTCTATTGAAGCGGTGATACCGTGTCCTTTCTGTTTACTAATAGGATTGTAATCTGGTTTGATGTCTGCACGATGACGTGCTGCCTGTAATACAAAATCAGCGTAAGCTCCGTCGGTACGGGTATAGTTGCTATAAGCACCGATAAAATAGGATTTGGTGGTGTTTTTGCCTACTTTGTCATCTACGCCGCTGGCAAAGCCATCTACATCCAGATTGCCATGTAGATAGCCTATATAGCCACCGATACGCCAGCCATTGCCTGTCCAGACATCACTGCCAAGTTGTAAACCAGCATAATTGCCGGTACTGCGGCCTTCGGCCGGACCGTTTTGCTGAATATCAGTACGGTTTGCAAGAACTCTACCCCAGCTCATGCGTTCTTCAGGTATGGGTGTGGCACCAATACGCTGATGCATATTAGCCAGCATTAGGTTATCTGCTTGTCGTAACTGTGTAGCTACTGTAGCCAGTAATGGCACTTCTTTGCGATACAGTGGTTTGAGTTTAGATGGTTTAACGGTTGTGCCGCCACCAGTGCCGCCACCAGTGCCGCCACCACCAGTACCGCCACCGCCAGTACCGCCACCACCAGTACCGCCACCACCAGTACCGCCACCACCAGTACCGCCACCACCAGTACCGCCACCACCAGTACCACCATCCCCAGTGCCACTACCGCCAGTACCGCCATCTCCAGTGCCACCACCGCCAGTACCACCACCGCCAGTACCGCCACCACCAGTACCGCCACCACCAGTACCGCCGCCGCCAGTACCACCACCAGTGCCACCACCATCTGAAGGATTGGTTTGTTTTTGCGAACGCAGATACCAGTTGTTGCCGTTTTGTTGTAAATCGCCTTTGAATAAATGGTATTCATAAGCTCCTGCACTCAGGCGATTACCGTTCAGTACAAAAGCGTCTTGTGTGCTGCTTCCTTTTACTTCGACAACTTCAATACCATTGGTGTTGCCGGTATCTCCACCCAATCCTTCGACTTTGTCAAATCTGATGGTGGTGTTACCTGAGGCATTGCCCTGAATGATGAGTTTGTCGGCAGTATTGTCTGGAGTATTGCTATCTCTTTGGGCAGAATTAAGTTTTAGATCGAGAATAAGTTTGCCGTTATTACCCTGATAATTTCCGCCAATAGTAAGATTGTCTCCGGTGTAGGTGCTGTTCAGGTTGATGTAGCCTGAATTTAATACATCACCTTCAATGCGTGCTTGTTTAAGGTCAGGAATGAGTCTGATGGTTGTGCCGTCACCGATATTGAGCTGATTTGTGTTCAAATCACCACTTAGATTGAGTGTACTATTCTGTGCCAGATTGATTTTCTCCCAGTTTCGAATGGCAATATTCCCGGCTACACCATTATTGGTGCCTGTTGTTGAACCGGTTAATGTCTGACTAATATTTAATGTATCAATCATGCCATCATTGCTGCTGGTATCATCGCCACCATCCATAACCGTTATTTCACTGACGTTGGTGCCACGGTTTACGTTGAGGATATCACTGCCATTACCCAATTCAATTCGGCCACTGACAGTAGAACCACTTTTTAGTGTCACGTTGGCATTACCTTCCTCATCGCTGATTGCTAGCCCAGATGTAGCGGAAACGCGGCTACCAGTATTAAGCGTGATAGTAGTGGTACTACCGGCTTTGTCATGGCTGATAATACCTGCGCCGTAGCCACCGGTTATCTGGTTTGCTAAGGTGATTAAGGTATTGCCGGTACCGGAATTGCGTGCTTCGATGCCACTGATACCTCCGGTGATTTTGCCACCTGACTGTATAATATTGATATCGGTGGTTTTATTGCCATTCTCAGCCCAGATACCGTAGCCTTTCGTAGCGGTCACTTCTCCCTGCGAAATAATATCTGTGGCATTGCTGCCATTATTTATGGCGTAAATACCGTTATTTCCGGCATGAATAAGTTGAGATTCGATGCGTAATCCAGTGGTTTGATTGTTGTTTTCAATCCGGATGCCGGTATTTTCGGTTGCTGTGATGGTTGCACTGTTCTTGATAACTGTTGAACCGCTACCATTGTTGCTTGCATAAATGCCGTTGTCAGAGCCAGAAACGACATTGGTGCTGATGGTTAGGTCTCGTGTGTTACTGCCATTATTAACAAAGATACCATTACCGGAAGTGGATTTGACGGTTGCACTGGACGTAATTTCGGTGGAATCGTTTCCTGAATTGATGGCATAAATGCCGTTGCTGGTGCCCTGTACATTTTTACTGTTGAGGGTTAATTTCTGGCCGTTGTGGTTGATATGTACACCATCACCATTTTGGGATTCTACGTCTCCAATAGTGGTTATTGATGTAATGCCGTTGCCGTTGTTTTCAGCATAGATACCGTTGGTGTATCCATGAACGGTTGAATTTGTGTATGTTGTCAGATTTTTTGCTGTGGCTGAATTGTGTGCATAGATGCCATCTGTTGTTTCAGACACAACACCCTGACTAACGGTAATGGTTGTTGAACCTGTACCATTATTTGCTACGTAAATTCCTTTGCCATGTCCAGTCACGGCTCCGGCAGTAATTTGCACATCGGTGGCGGTCGGATCATTGACTGCGTAGATGGCATCATCGTTATCAGAGGTTATGGTATTGCCGGAGTTGATGATAGTGGCACCAGTGCCTCTGTTGTTGATACTAATGCCTTTCAATTGCCGGCTATGGATGGATGCTGTGGAAAGATGTACATCGGTACCGTTATGTTCTATATAAATGCCTCGTACATCGGAACCGGACATGTCCTGTGTAGTTGTCAGGGTAAAGGCGGCACCTGTGCTATCGTTTCTGGCATCGATATTAGTGATATTTTTATTATTTGCATTGACAGTTAAATCACCGGCGCCGGTCTGATTGCGTATGGTTAGGGTTTGGTTCAGTTCATCATTAGAAGTATTGATGGTTTGGCTGGCCGGATCGCGATTTTCAATCAGATTATTGGTAATAGTTGTGTCCGCAAAGGCGGTGTTATGCGAAAGGCTTTGCTGTGAAATCGTACATGCTTTGTGGTCAGGAGAAGTAATAAGGCACTGAGCATGAGCTATAGTGGGTGCGGCCAAAGTAATACCTAAGATGCTTAGTAGTTTGACTGTAGCTGTTTTGCCTCCTTTGTGGGCTAATTCTGAGGTAACTATATATGCCTGTACTTGCGCACTCCAGATAAGCTTGTAGATTTTATTCATTTTGATTAACTTTAATCAGGTTAATAATAATTTCGTATTAACGACATATATCTTAAGAACTGGCTTTAAAATGAATAAGATATAGTTCGGATTTCATTCGACTATAAAATATTACCTAAGTCAAAAAATTAACTTTATGATTAATATAAGTATTGTTATACGATGTAAAAAATAGTGTTAGAGATAATTTTGATTGGTCAGAAGCTGTACGGTGACTGGAAAATGCTACATGCCGGTGAAAAAGAAATTAGCTAAATAATTTAATATATGCGTATCTGATTTTTAGATGTGTATTTTATTTATGCTGAAATAATAAAATAAAATATTTCTGGTTTGATTAGGTAAAGAATGTCTAAATATATACAAAATAAGAAAATTTTGAATATTTATTTATTTTAGACCTGTTGCAAATTAGTTTCACTTAGCTTCTCTTTTTATCATTCAAGTTGAATAAATTATAGCTAATTATATTAGTGTGAATGATGGATTTTATTGAGCATATTTTAATTTTTAGTGACGAGGGGATGATTATGGGTATTAATTTATTGGGAGCTTAAAGCATAGGTTAGTTATTTGTGATACCGGCTATTGAAATACAAATCTCAGCTTGGATAATTTATCAGGAACTAATCTCTCTACTCTGCCATGGGGTAGTATAAATCCGCCATACTGGCTTTTTACGTCTTAAAATATTTTTCTGACTAAGCTAAAAAATTGAAATATTATTGCTTTCATGTAAAGGTTTCTAAGTTTTTCAATCTCAAGTGGCAGCCTGCAATGCATTTATCTGACAGTTTCACAACATTCTGTCAAATTTATCAACTGATTGATAATTAAATATTAAAATGTAATTTAGCTGCTTGACGGCAATCATTTGCGGGGATTGTCATTTTAATTATGCATTTTTGCTGCAATATCCGCTGATATTGTGTTAGCATGAAAAAGGTTACTCCAATTATTAACCTGTGCAGCAGAATCTTTTCTGGCACAGGTTTTTTCTTGCTGATAGGTTGTATTTTCTGATTAATTTGCTAATCTGACACGGTAACAATTTATCCGCTCAGGAAAATATATGGCAGATGTAATGGTTCTAGTAGTAGAAGATGAGGCAGCCATTGCCACTCTGATTCAATTTACGCTGGAGCAGGCCGGATTTGCCGTGCAATGTGTGCCTAGTGTGGAAGAAGCACAGCCATTTTTACAATCCAGACTACCAGATGTGCTGCTGCTGGATTGGATGCTGCCGGGTATTTCCGGTATCGATTTTATCCGCCAGCTGCGCCGCGATTCCAGAAGCCGTGATTTACCGATTATTTTGCTTACTGCACGCGGTGAAGAAACGGATAAGGAGCAGGGGCTGAATCTGGGCGCTGATGATTATATTACCAAACCTTTTTCACCGCGGGAGCTGATAGCGCGTATCAATGCATTGTTACGCCGCCGGGCTCCACAAAAAACCAGTACCCCATTGTCTATACAAGGGCTGGAGCTGGATCCGGTACAGCAGCGGGTGCGGGTTAATGGTCAGGCAGTTGCTTTTGGTCCCAGTGAATTTAAATTATTGCATTTTTTTATGACTCATCCAGACAGAATCTATACCCGTAGCCAGCTTTTAGATCAAGTATGGGGAGACCATGTTTTTGTTGAGGAACGTACGGTAGATGTGCACATCCGTCGCTTAAGGCGTGGACTCGAGACCGTAGGCTATGAGCACCTGATACAGACAGTACGTGGCAGTGGCTATCGGTTTTCCTTGTAGTCATTCATACTGAATCTTTCTTCAGGCAGGATGGAATTTATTTATGCCAGAACTGCGTCGTCACCTTTATTTAATACTGATTACACTGATTGTGGTTGTTATGCTGTCACTGCTAACTGGTGGTGTGCAGTCTGTAGTGATCAGTCTGTGTATTCTTTTTTTCTTGTGGCTGGTGGGGTACTGGTATCATCTAATTAAACTCGTACGCTGGCTGGAACGGCCAAAGCTTCGTAATGTGCCACAAGGTATTGGTATTTGGAATACTATTTTCAATACTTTAATGCTACAGGCCAAAAGCCGTAAAAAACGCAAGCAGAAGCTGGGAGTGGCTTTACTACGGTTTAATCGTATTGCTGAAACCATACCCGAAGGGGTGCTTATACTGGGGCTGGATGGCCGTATTCAGTGGCTGAATCATATGGCAGCCATTCATTTAAATCTTGATACCGAGCGGGATATTGATGGCAATTTGGCTGAATTAATCGCTAAAACTGATTTTCAACAGTTTCTCCATGAGCAGGATACTGAGTTTGCCAATATCAAGCTTACTTTTGACGCAAATGGCAGCGGCTTACCAAGAATACTGAATATTATTCGCACACCATTTGACGAGCAGGCAACTCTGATTATCACGCAGGACATTACAGCGGCAGAGCAGCTAAATGCGACACGTACCGCTTTTGTGGCTAATGTTTCACATGAACTGCGCACTCCTTTGACAGTTATTAATGGTTTTCTGGAAACACTGACGGATATGCCCGAATTACCACAGGAGCAGCGGCAGTCATTTATCGAACTGATGAGTAAAGAGGGTGCGCGTATGCGCAACCTGCTGGCTGATTTATTAACCTTATCACGTCTAGAAAGCCAGACCGATATTTCTTCGCGTAGACAGCCTGTCTGCCTGACGGCTTTGGCTGAGCAAGTGGTGCATGAAGCAATGCTTTTATCGGCAGAGAAGCATTCTTTTATCTCTGAGTTGGCGTCGGATATATGGGTGAATGGTATTCAGCAGGATTTGTATAATGCTTTCAGTAATTTGCTGTTTAATGCTGTACGTTATACGCCGCCTCAAGGAACCATCAGCATCCGGCTATGGAGTCAGGATGTTGCACCAGATGCTAAACAGGCCACTTTTCAGGTGAGCGATACTGGAGGTGGTATTGCCGCGGAACACATTCCCCATCTAACCGAGCGTTTTTATCGGGTCGATTCTGGCCGTTCCCGCCAGAGTGGTGGCACTGGCCTGGGGCTGGCAATTGCTAAACATGCTTTGGCAGAACATGGCGGTAAATTGGAAATTGAAAGTGTGGTGGGAAAAGGCAGTACGTTTAGTGCCGTTCTGCCACAGATGGAAATCAGCAAAGGACTTGACAGCAGCGACACTCCTGCCTAAAATGCGCGCTCTCGGGTCGTTAGCTCAGTCGGTAGAGCAGCGGACTTTTAATCCGTTGGTCGAGCGTTCGAATCGCTCACGACCCACCATCTTTCTTCTATATTCTCTATAATATTTCTTAAATGGCTATTGCCATTTTTCTTCTAACTTGGCCTGTGTGTCTATATTTTGTCATTAAGTAGTTAAATTACAAATTGTTATTGCACTAATAGGGTTGTTTCGATTCTGTATTGTTGTTTATATTTTTTACACAATTAAAGTGTTATCCTCGATCACATCTTCATTTTCTTTTCTGTTATTTTAATAGCCTTTTGGTTGCAGGCACTGTTTTCATTTTTGTTTGTAATCGTGATTTAGTCTGTATGTTAATGTAATATTAATTTACCAACATGCGTTGTTTAGTTGCTAACAAACATGTTTTTTAGTTTTTGAGTGTTTAACTAAGGAATAAACTGCATGTTTTTCTGAATAAAATATATATAATTTAAGCTTTATACCCATTATTAGTAGTCTTTCTAAGCAGGAGTTAGACATTATTTTGTATAAATGTTTTTTGTAGGGTATGCATACTGACTATCAAATACAGAGTTTTGTTTTGTACCAATAAAAGAATTGCAGTTATGTTCTGGATTTTCGATTAAGCTGAAATTTGAACAGAAATTGAGTGTTATATTACTTGTAATCTAATACCTAATATTTTCATCGCAAAATATATAAGTCGTTGCAATAAGGATGCTATATTGGAAGATGAAGCATGCTGGTTAGGTTATCACGGTAAGGTAGGAGAATTAGACGGATAGAGTATTGGATTGTTATTAGATACTCCTCAATGTTGTTTAAAGTTATAAAAAATATAAAAAAATATCTTATTCACTCTGAATGCATATTTAATATCAGAAACAAATACCAATTTTTTTTAAATTGATACAGGAATCTATGTTAGTTGCTGATTCCTGTACCATAGTTTGCAGAAAAATAACAATATAACCGCACTGAATGTTAACCGAACACAAAAATCAGATTAGATTTTGGCATACTTGATACTGTTATTCGGCTTTTTTTTGTTAATCGTATCAGCGCATGGTTAAGCCACCATCGACTGAGATGGATTGTCCTGTAACAAAAGAAGAACAGTCACTAGCTAGCCATAGCACGGCATCGGCAATTTCTTCGGGTCGACCTTGGCGTTGCATCGGTACGGTTTTAACCATTGCATCTAATGCTTCCTTTTGTCCAGATGCTGCCATTTTTTCGGACATAGGCGTGCGAATTAATCCGGGACAGACAGCATTGATGCGAATATTGCGTGTAGCGTATTCTAATGCCGCACTTTTGGTTAATCCTACTACACCGTGTTTAGCAGCATGATAATTAGCACGTTCTGCCCCACCGAGAATTCCGCCTAAGGATGAGCAATTTACAATCACACCATTGCCCTGCTGGCGCATTTGTATCAGTTCATATTTCATACATCCCCATACTCCGCGCAGATTTACACTCATTACACGATCAAAATCCTCTGCTGTGGCATCGGCAGTTTCTGCTAAAACATTTTGTATACCAGCATTATTAAACGCAATATCGAGATGGCCATAGGTAGAAACAATATGCTTTACCATTGCTTCTATATCATCCAAATTGGCTACATTGCAGATAACTGCCTCTGCTTGAAATCCATTCGCAACAAGATCCTGAGCAGCTTTGTTTACTGCCTCTGCATTGATGTCGGCAAGGACGACAGTTGCACCTGATTCTGCAAAAGCACGAGCAGTAGCGAGGCCTATACCTGAAGCAGCACCGGTCACTAAAGCAACTTTATTATCAAAGGAATAATTCATATTTATTTCTCCGGTTAAGATTTAAAGATGTGACTAATTGTTGTAAATAACTCTTTAAAAGTATGGGTTTTAATATGCAGGTTGATTCGTAACCATCCTTTGTTTTTAAGATTCCAATTTATCGTTCTTAAGTTTTAAAAACGTGATTTTTAGGTATAAAATAATATACAAATATAATATTAATATTCAGCTATTCTCATCATATATTTGTTGATGAGCATTGATGGCTGGATAATTTGTAATATGCTGAATTATAAAGAGTAAAACTAGATACTTGGATTTATTACACCTATGAATAAAATTCATTAATCAGTGATGCGCATTAGGCCAGATATAAAGCTTGGACTTATGACTATGCTGTTGTTTAATGATTTTATTAATGCATAATTTGAAGTTTTCATCTAGTCTGGAAAGTGTGTAGAAAACAAGGCATCAGAGTAGGTGGTTATATTCTGGAAGCAGTTAGTGAATTTATAAAGATAATTGACATCCATTAAGACCTGAAGATTTTTAATATTATTCCTACATAATTACTCGTCTTTCTTTAGCAGCAAGAATCAGTGCTTGGGTATAAAACAAAACGATATCATTCAACATAATTAGTTGAAGTTTGACTATTTTTATATGCTACATGCTATTTATGTAGGTTAAAACTGGTCTAGCGTTTCGAGCTTGCTTGTGTATATCTTTTAAAAATTTTTAAGGTCTGTAATGAATGCAAAATTTAGATACTAATATGCTTATGTTTTATTTTTATTTATAAATGTCAGTAATAGATTGAACTTTGATTAATTTAAAAAAATTCATTTTTATTCATATAAACGAATAAAGATGTTTACTACCCAGATTAGACTATTTTAAATATAAACTTTTCTCGTAGTTTATTATTCAAATATCTTATTAATTTAGAGTGGTTGGTAAATACTAGCTAAATCATCTCAATTAAATGCGTAATTGAATCGTGTTTATGGGATTAATTCATCTTTTTTATCTATTAAACTAAGTTGTAATTAAAAAGTTTTCCTCTAATTATCACAAATATAAATTCTAATAAATAACTTATACTTTAAAAATAAACTTAAATATCAATTAAAATTTAATTGATATGTATCAATAGATGTATTTTTTAAGCCAAAATATATGTTTGATTTATAATGTAATTAAATGTTAATATAAATTGCATTATATTTATATAGTGTTAACAAAGACCAACTTACAATTATAGATAGATTGATTTATGAATAAAATATATAAACTTATCTGGAATGCCAGAGAACATGCTTATGTGGTGACTTCAGAATTGGCTCGCAAAAGTGGAAAAGTTGTAGGAGTTAAAGTACTTACCTTGCTAGGTGCACTCGCATTAAGTGCAAATGTTGCTTCCGCAGCAGAAGACTTGGTAATTTCAGATAAAGATAAAGCCAACGGAAAAGATATTGTGTTTATTGGCAATATTGATTCGGATAATGGTATAGGCTCTCCAGCCCTCCCTTTTGAAGTCTTTAATTTGAAAGATGGCCAGAATATTAGAGTAGAACTTGAGAGAAAAGGGGATTTGGGCAGTATTTGGGGGTTGAATAACGGAACTGGAGAAACCACTGTTAATATAAAAGGAGATGTTATTTCTTCAGGAAATTTATTTTTTCCTTCTTCCGAGGATCCTGCTGAATCAACAGATGAAAATTTTCTATTTGATGATGCGGTTAGCATGACTAACTCTGAACAAGCAACTAATCTTACAGTCAATCAGGAAGAAAGTAGCATCATTAAAGCTAAAAACACCGGTATTGTGGCATCTAATAATGGTACTGGTTCTACCAAAATTAATATTGCAGGAACAATAGCAGCAACAACAGCCGTCTACGCAGATAGTGGTGAAAAAACTCAAGATGTGACTATCACGCAGTCAGCTCCCAGTAAAATTGAAGGTTCAGTTAACGGAATTGTAGTAAATAATCAGGGTAAGGGAGCAACAAATATTGATATAGCCGGTAATGTAAGCTCAACTGGTAATGCAACCATTCCGGAAGATCCTGAAAATCCAGACAGTGAACGATATAATTCTGGTAGTGGTATTATTGCCATAAATAATAAAAACGCTACGGACCTGAATATAACTCAGTCTTCAGCCGCCAGTTTAATTCAAGGTGGAGCAACAGGAATTACGGCATCCAATTCAGGTGTTGGTTCTACCACGATAACTACTGCTGGCACGGTAATTGCTGATGGCATAGCAGAAAATGGTATTGGTATTGCCGCTTCCAATACTCAAACAGCCAAAGCAATCCATATAAACCAGACTTCAGGAAATATTAAAGGTAAAGAAAAAGGCATATCTGCAAGTAATTTCGGCCAAGGCAATACCGAAATCACTACTGCAGGAAATGTTACTGGTAATAAAGACGCCGGTATCGATGTTACTAATATGAACTTTGATTATCCTGATACTGAAACAAGAGCAGAAACCAAATCGAAGACCGATATCATTATTAATCAAACTGCCGGAAGCATTATTGGTGGTACAGATGGTATTACTGCTGTTAATGAAACTGGTGGAAAAGTTTCGGTGACTACAGCCGGTAAAGTAGAAGGTAAAACTGGAGCCGGAATTCAGGTTGTATCAGGTACAGCACCAGTTTCAGATATTGATGAAAGCGGTGAAGATACAAGTTCAGCATTTGCTTTAAATAAAAAAGTCGCAACAAAAGCCGGTGATGAAAATGGAAAAGCATATTTAGGCGGTATCAATATTGTTCAGCAAAGTGGTGAAATCAAAGGTGTTGCTAGTGGTATAGATGCCAACAACTACGAATCGGGTGCGGTTAATATTCAGGTGAGTGGCAATGTGAGTGCAACAGGCACTCAATTTCAGGAAGCTGACAAACCAGAAACTGAATATGGTACTGGTATAGGTATTAATGCATTAAATGATGGAGAAAATACCACTGACCTAAATATAAGTCAGTTGGCGGAAAGCAGTAAAATTCTGGGCACAGCAGGCGGCATCAGTGCAAATAATTTTGGCATAGGTTCAACCTCCATCACCACAGTAGGAACAGTGATAGCTACTGGACCGGGAGAATATGGAAGTGGTATTTCTGCTTTCAATGGTGAAATGGCCAATGCCATCACTATTACCCAGACCAGAGGTGAGATTAAAGGAGACCAGAACGGAATATTGGCAACCAATACAGGCAAAGGTTCAACAGTAATTACAACTGCAGCAAATGTAATAGGAACCAAAGGCGCTGGTATTCAAGCAAACAATATAAACTGGAGTGACACGGGTGCTAAGACAGATATCAAAGTAGATCAAACTGCCGGAAATATTACTGGTGGTACAGACGGTATCACTGCTGTTAATGCAACTGGTGGCAATATTACAGTTGGTGTTGCCGGTAAGGTGACGGGGGGTAGTGGTGCAGGTATTGCTACTAATATTCCAAATGGTATTGTTTCTTATACAACCGAAAAAACTGCAGGGATTAGTAATATTACTCTGAACCGTGGTGCAGATGTTTTTGCTGTGTCAGGGGTAGCGATTATAGATGGTGATAATGATGCTAATGTTATTTTAAATGGTGGTTCTAAAGTAGCTGGCCAAATTAATCTTGGTAAAGGCAACGATACGCTCACTATCAATAATGGCTCAGATATTTCTGGAGTGACTGTGCTGGATGGTGGCAACGATAATGATACCGGGCCAGATAGCAGTACTGATAAACTGTATCTCAATACCAGTCTGCGTGGTTCTTCAGAAACTTCTCGAAATGGAGAGGTAGGCATTATTAACTGGGAAGATATTAATCTGGGAGAATCAGCTAAACTGACATTAACAGGCAATCTGAATACCCAAAACCTCAATATTGGTTCTGGATCCGAATTAAAGCTTGATAATGTTTCAAATAGTGCTACGGAAGATTCACCGCACGAAGTGGCCGTAAAAGGTAATGTTAAAAATTCTGGTAGCATTAATATGGTGAACGGTAATGGGGGTGACCGCCTCACTATTCAGGGTAACTATCACGGTAATAAAGGCAGTAAGCTGCTTATGGAAGTGACGCCAAAACAGAATCAGGCTGATAAATTACATATTACGGGAGATGCCACGGGTAGGACTGCGATTGATTTCACTGATGTAAGTGGGCTGGGAGCCAATACTGCCGGTACAAAAGGGGTTGAAATCGTTTCAGCAGATGGCAAAGCTGATGGTGAAGTGTTTACCTTGCTTCGTGATCATGTTGATGCGGGTGCTTATGAATACCGACTGAAAAAAAGTGAAGATAATAAATGGAATTTGTTATCTGAAAAAATTCCTGATACTGGAAACAAAACAAAACCCCAAACTGCATATCGTAAGGAAGTACCATTATTAAGTGCTGTAGGGGCTCAACTGCGTCAGGCTGATAGTCTGATGCTAGCGGATATGCATAAGCGGATTGGTGCGACACCTGCTCCAGATGAACGCAAGGCATGGGGCCGAGTGATTGCGAATCGCAGCGATATTCGTCAGAGCGGTGTAGCTCATGTTCGCAGCAAGGGTAATTACGCCGGTTTACAACTAGGCAGTGATGTTTGGACCAGTAATGGCCTGAGAGTTGGTGGCTATCTGGGCTATTTGCACGGTAATCTGGATGTAGATGGTTTTGCCAGTGGAGTAGATGGCAAAGTTGGTAAAAACAGCACCAAGTCCTATTTCCTAGGCGCATATGGTAACTATACCCGAGATAGTGGAACCTATCTGGATGTAGTGCTGCAGGGCGCACGCCACAATGCTGATATCAAGCCGGATAATGCATCAGACAGTAAACAGAAAGGCCACGGTATCACGGCTTCTGTAGAAGTAGGCCAGCCATTTGCACTTGGCAGCAGTAGCTGGAAGTTCGAACCTCAGGCACAAATTATGCATCAATGGTTAGATCTGAATGATATTGATATCAGTGGTAATACCAAAGTTAAGCAGGATCATGACAATGCATGGTTATTCCGTTTGGGTGGACGTTTAGAAGGAAACTATCCGGTAAATAAAGGTGTACTACGACCTTATGCGCGTTTAAATTTCTTCTATTCTCCTAATGGTGCAGATACCAGCAGTTTTGCAACTAAAGCTGCCTCTACAACATTGCGTACTGGTGCTTCTCATGCTAATACTGAAATGGCCATCGGAGGAAGCTATGAAATTACTGATAAAGTAAAAGCATATGGCGAAATCGGCCATACCTGGTCTAATGGTAATGATGCACATGTGAAGTCACCGGTTAATGGTTCAGTGGGACTGAGGGTAAACTGGTAACTATCATTGATTTAAGTACATGAAGTGAGTAGGACTGAATCGCAGATTGATTCAGTCCTTTTTCTATTCTATGATTTTTTTGATAATTTAATTAATAAAGTATCATAACAATATAGGCTTGAATAATACTACTGTTAAACAATATTTTTGGTAATTCAGGTTGATAATAATTTTTTAACACCTATACGGCATATATCGAAGGTATGAATCCCGTTACTAATGAATTTATGCGATAAAATTTAATTAAAATTAAGTATGTAGCTTTAAACGTCAATCGGTAAAGAAAATATAAAATTTACGTTTCTTCTTCATCCCATTTTTGCAATAACTCGAGTGGTATGGCATTGATTACTTCGGAAAAGCGTTTACCTACCATGCGTTCTGCTTGACGCAGGAGGGGGATAGTAGGGCTGCTGGGCTCGTTGGCTTCAAACCAGTGACGTATATCCTCAATGCGCTGAAGGGCGTCATAACGGTCGGCAATAGCTACAGGCATCAGTTCTTGTAAAACATCATTTGTAAGGGATTCGTGATTAAGAGAAGAATCTACATCTTCTTTTATAATTTCAGGTGCGTTATCAATATGGGTGTTGTTTTGTTTTGGTAGGTTATTTTCTTCGGGTGTTTCTCTTTTGGGGGCAGATCGGTTCTCATTATCCTGAAAATAGCTCAATATTTTTTTCAGCGAACTAAAATCCGGTGCATTGAGTTTTAAATTCTCATCGGCCCATGTTTGCAATTTTTCTACAATTGGTAGCACTTCATCTAGTGCTATCAGCGCCGGTGTATTTCGCAGACGCAAATCAAGCAATTGCCGTCGTACGGAGTCTGGAGCCAGAGCATCAGCCGGACGGGGAATTGATAAAGAGCGCTCTACATCCCGAATTTGTAATCGCAATGCCGCATTACTAGACAGGACAATCCCGCGAATATCTGCCATAACACCTTGCGGGTCTGTCAGACCGGCAAGCGCATTACTGCGAACCAGTGCCGCATCCTCTTCATCACCATTTTCATCTGATTCAATCTGTGGATATATTTCCTGTGAATAAGTGGTGCAGGCCTCTTCAAGTAAACTTAATCCTTCAAGAAGACCTTTGGCTCCGTTTAACTGGATTCTGCTGCGCAGAAAGATAATATAAATTCGGATGTCTTTAGTCCGTAGCAACAATCTTAGTGCATCGCGTTCAACTTCATTCCAGTTAATTCCTTCCGGTTTGTTAACGAAATCACCATATTGAGCTTCAGGTTGTTCGGTAGATTTAGAAAGTAACAGCAGAAATTCTGGGTCATATTCGAGATTACTGCCACATGGCTGTTCTGCAAAAACGGGAGCAAGCAAGTCTGCATATTGGTGTTTCTGTTTTATATTTTTATTGCTCATCTTTTTCTCACAACTGTCTGATGCTGGAATATTGTTCTGGTTCATACGTCATACCCGCCACTGGAAGATCATTCATAGACTGACCCAGCCAGGTAGTCCATCCTAAACGCTGGTCAGAACTCATTTGCGCTGGAGGGGCTGAACGCGGATTCAGTTGTAGTTGTATTTCCCACTCATATTCATATCCGATAAACGCCCTGACCCATTCGATTAAGCGTGGTAAGTCGCGTCCGTTAGGTAAAAAATGTAAGTAATTATCCAAATTCAATGGGCCAATAGTTAAGCGGAATTTATGCTGTCGATCTGGCACCATCTGTCCTACTAATGCGCCTTCTCCTATCACTGATGCGGGTCCGGGTATACCCAGACGGGTACGTTCTTCGGGCGCAACGGCAATCCAGTGTAATACGTATTCTTCAAGGGTAAAGGGTACGCCAAAATAATGAGACAGTGTTGATGTCATTCCATCTGGATTACGGGCTTCGCGCACTAAATGTGCTCCTGCCGCTAATCTGGGATGAGATGGCAAGGGGCTTTCAGCAAATTCTTCCAGACTCTGACCACTAAGGCTGGCTATAAAAAAAGAAAATTCTTCAGCGTCCTGTCTATCCAGTCCACCGCCAGCAGACTGAGCGCTTTGCCACGCACTATAGAATTGGGTCAGGTAGCGATGGTGAAATAGATCAGCAAAATCTACTAATGTGCTGTCACGGTTACTGTCGCGTCGGCTCAGGGCAATTTCAGTATAATGCATCGGCAAAGGACCATTGGCTCCCCACAATCCCAATCCGAATAATTGAATACGAAATTTTCCTTCTGATGTTAAAGAAGTTGAAGCAATTTCGCGTGGAGCAAAAATCAGTGATGGTGATTGTCCCAGCCGAAGCGGTTCTTGCTGTGGTCGTACAGCATCACCTATTGGTAGCTGAAGCGGATATTGAGCACCAAAAAAACGCATCAGACTTAAATACCCATAACGCCATGGCTTCTCGCTAGCCTTATGCAGAATGTCTTGCCATTTTTTTTTATCTGTATTGGGCGAACTGTCCATCTCTTTCATTAGATTGCACCCCTACCGCCCATCCGTACTGGCCAAAGCGCAATCTGACCACGCTGGATACTATGCAAAGCAGTTTGTGTGAACGTATTGATGGCAACATGACGCGATAAGTAGTGCTCCATTACTAATCCAAACAGATAAGGACTAATGCCGGAAAATCCGTCTTCGTCAATTGTCAGCTCGCATTTGACACCTCTTCCGTATACCAAAGGACCTGCACCAGGTAAACGTCGGGTTACTGGTTCAGTTTTGACTCCTATCAAACTTTGTATTTGGCGCAGTTGTGGGCTGTCATGTGTTGGTACAAACAGTCTTAGCATATCCCGTAATGCCTGACCCCCTGGGCGATGAGCCATATCAGACAATGGTAAATAATTGAAAGACAGTTGCCTTATAAGACGCCATGCCAGCTCCCGTTCTGCAAATGGCGCCAGCGGTGGGCGTGGTGCACGGATGAGTCCGATACTTTCAACTGGTACGGAATCATCAATGGAAAGATCATCAATACCATTGCGTGGAACCAATGTTGCCAGATCACGATTGGTTAACCATGCGGTAGCCGAAAGATAACGCAGATATTCAGGATAAGGTGCTTCATTCTGGTCTACCAAAGACAGAAAAATTTCTGTCCCAATATAACTAGTACGGGTACCATATTTTCGGGCATTGTCGGATAGTTTGCGTTGTTCACGACGTAGGGAGAAATATCGGCCGTAATTACCTTCGTCGTTATTAAGAGAGTTATAAAGCGGGCGAAAATTTAGTTCTTCTGTAGTCTGTGGTTTCAGTCCGTGGACAGTTTCAATTGTATAAATTTCATAATCAAGTGGCCGAGATCTGTCCGCAACCAGATGTAACTCAGTGCGGGCTGTATCCAGTTCTATCCTGTCTGTACGTTTACGGAAAAGATTAATTAGTGGTGTACAAAACAAAGCAAATTGTTCTGTACTGGTTTGATTAATTAGCCAGCTATCCGGAATGCGATCCAGCAGAATGATAATTTCAGCTACATTAGCATTGATTTTGCTCAGACCATTGGATAGACCTGTCGGTGTAAAAAAATAAAACCGTTCTGGACAGCTAAAATATTCATGCAACAAATTATGTCCATGGAAAACATCCCATGTAAGCGGTAGTAACCCTTCTCCCGGTTCTAACCCTTCATGCACGACCGCATTTTTTACATTAATGTCTAATGCTCCCGTGAAACTTCCCGGATAACCGGCTACCGTTGCAACGGCACTGGTATGCAATAATTCAAACAGATGAGATGCAATTCTGTCTTCACCACACAGATAAATAGGTAAGCGATCCAAACCTTTAATCTGATTAAAGTTGATTTCACCAAATGTGCGTAAGGTCAGACGTAAGGCACCGGCTACTTTAGTGTGAGCCGGCAGATAACGGTTGAGCATCGGCATGTCAGGCGGTGCCCCGGTTAATCTGGCTTCAATGATCTGGATTGGCCATAATGTAACTTCCTGACTATTGCGAAATTCACAAACTGTGTTTTCTCCTACTGGAATACCGGCACGAAAAGTAGAATGTCTGGGTACCTTAAATCCTTGGTGGAAATCACCTTCCGAATGGCTAGGATGAAGCTGTGCTACCGCCATTGATGGGGTGGGTGTGACATAATTCGGATAAATGACTTCCAGCAGACGTTGGGTAAATCGGGGAAATTCAGCGTCTATTTTTAATTGTGTGCGTGCTGTGAGAAAACAGAAAGCCTCTATCATCCTTTCTACATAGGGATCCGCTATTTCAATACCCTGCATACCCAGACGTTTTGCAATTTTGGGGTGTTGCCGCGAAAACTCAGCGGCCATTTCACGCATGAAAGTGAGTTCTTTGTTGTAATAGTCTAGTAATAACGGATCCATGATTTTTCTATCAGATAATACTTATTCTGTTGGTTTCAAGATCAAATGCACTTTGGACAACAAATGAAGTAGGGTATGGTTCAGTGAGAATGCGTCCGCGTATTTCAAATAATAAGACATTGTAATTTAATTTGGATTCATCTTTCATTAATGGAGCAACACCTAATGAAGAAGCCTCCAATCTTGGTTCAAAACGCAGAATTGCACGCCGAATAGCTTTCTCAATATCAATCCATTTGTGCTCATGCATATATTGACCAGCAATAGGAGGCACACCATAGTTGACTACAGAAGCAGCCACCTGTGGATACAAACGTAAATCAATCTCGTCTTCCAGATTAGTGGTATTGAGTAGATACATCAGATCTCGCTGAACTATTTCCCGTAACCGTTCAGAAGAAACTGTGTAATTTTCAGATGTTTCAGTCTTACGAGTGGGTGCATCATCCCGTAGGCGATCAAACAATGTAGGTAAGAGATGTGCCTTCGGGCGTAAAGGGGGGAATTGTTCAGCCATTTATTACCCTTTATCAGTCACAAATTCACATGAAGTGATGTCAAGAATACCGATATCTCCGTGATCTGTTTGCCAGGTTTTTTGCCCTAAAGCCCTTACAGAGGTTTCCCCATGCTCCTTCCAGATAGTTTCACGGCATAACATCAGCGATTCACTTTCTGATTCCGAACCACAGCAGCGACCAAGCAGAAGCGCGTGATGTTCTGAACCATCTGTAAGTGTTATTGAGGCGGGTTTCCAAATTAAATCCAGAATAGAGTGGGGACGTGTGGAAGAAATAGAGCTGATCTGTTCGAATGGAAGCCATGTATAGATACTACCGATTACGAGCTCAATGGTTGGACCAAGCCATGTATCACTATCTGCAATCCATGAGAATTTACCACCTGGGTCGATAGTACCGGAAACATCTTTAGCTGAACCCAATGCTGCTTCTCTCATTTCATCCGCTTTTGTCTCATTGTCAGCCTGATTTAAAGCAATTGCATCAATTAATAAATCTACCCATTCGGGTTGCTGCTGGATGAATCCCGGACGTTTTTGACCAGAAAAACACTCCTTGCGATATATTTCACATGCAATTAATCCTCTGAAAGCTTGGGCTTGTTGGTCAAAATCAGATTGCATCTGAGCACATGTTTGTAATTGCTTCAGCGCCCGCTGCCAGTCTCCCTTCAGACAAAGTAATTGAAATAACAACCAACGCTGAACATGGTCTGTAGGTTTAATTTTGATTTGTTGTTCAGTTTCATGTATGACATCAGTCAGAGATCGGTTGGCTAACCATGCTTGCAGCGTTGAAAAATGTTCATCATTTCGGTGTGTGTTGCTCATCCTCAAAATCCTTTTGGTGACTGTCAGCAAATTGTGACATGCGATAATGACTGTCTACGCTAACGGCATGATGCTCTTTTCTGGTTAATGTGGGTGGCATATGTGCATGACTATTCTGCTGTTGCCAGCCCGGAGCGAATAAATGCAAAATTTCGGGTATTTCTTCTGTTTTGAACAGCTCAGCTTCTCTGAGGCTGTCAAGGCCGTTAAAGACATCATCAATGTTTAGTGGCCCAGAAACAATGTCCTGTAAGGTCATTAATGGGTCCAAATTGCCTGAGAGATCGGTTAGATTAACAGTGGATGCAGAACTACTGACATCATTTTTTAGTAATCTTTCCTGCCAGAAATGCTCATTTACTGATAGCTGTGGTGTGTCAAGTGCCTGACGATATTCGTGTAATAAATCCAGAAAAATGGCCTCAGCAGGAGATTCTTCTAATGTCGAATCTTTTGTCTGATATTCAGTACTTTCCAATAGTTCATAAGGCAGGCTTGGCATCACCAGACTAAATGGATTTTCATCTTTCTGCTGAGAAAGCAAATGCGAGTCAAACCATTTTAAATCTAATGGCATAATTTTGTAATTGGCATTGTTTTTGTTGAGTGTTTCAGTTTCGATCTCTGAAGTAAACTGTTGAGCGGGATTGATTTGCCAGATTGATAATCCCCATTCAAAAATATCGCCATCATGCAAAAGACACCAATTATTTGATGCAATCGGCATTCCATTTACTGCGCAGTGAACATTTTGAGAAAGGTTAAGTAGTTGCCAGCCGCTTGCTGACTGACGAATACTTAATGCTAGATTTTCTGTTGCAGGTGATTCTGTTTGAATACTATAAATCGAGGTTTCGGAAAAAAATGCAAATTTTTTTATTTCATAAACCTGACCAACTTTAATTCCACGGCAGTAATCAAGACTTAATAGAAGTGAATTTTCCATAACGTCTTTCAGGTAGTAATTGTTTGTTCTCTGCTAGACCTGAGACCATGAGTTAACTTTCTACAAAAGCTATTGGTAATCTCTGCACTAATATTTATTAATAATATTGTATTTCTGTATAAATGTGTTAAGCAATATTACAGTAATTCGGGATGTATGCATGAATTATCCTTGTTTATAAAAACAAAATCAAGAATTATTCTTGCATCCTTAAGTTTTACATGTTAAATTTTAAATTAACTTCATAATGTTTAAGAAATGTTATAATTTTAATGAAATTTTAGGTATGTTGTTTGTTTTCTCCTTTTAAAAGCAAAATAAAGGATACTGGTAAACAAATATGGACATTTCCCGCCAAGCTCTATTTGGTAAACTTAATACAACACTGTTCCGCTCTATTGAATCGGCTACAACATTTTGTAAATTACGTGGAAATCCTTATGTTGAGCTCGTGCATTGGGTACACCAGCTCATGCAAGAAAATGATGGCGATGTTATTCGAATATTGCGGCATTATGAAGCGGATATCGCCAAAATTGAGCAGGATATTTCACGTAACCTGCTTTTGCTGCCATCTGGAGCAAGTTCAATCAGTGATTTTTCCCACCATATAGATTTAGCAATTGAGCGGGCGTGGGTTTGCGCTACTCTCACGTTTAAAGATTATAAAATTCGAGGAGCTTGGTTATTTGCCGCTTTGGTACAGACGCCTGAATTGCGTCGTGTATTGACAGGAGTTTCTGGCGAATTTACCAAAATTCCTCAGGAAGAATTAGCAGAATCATTACCTGAAATAATTAAACAGTCCCCTGAATCTCAGGATCGTCCTTACGATGATGCTGGCTATGCAGCTGCCATTCCTGGTGAAGCCAGTCAGTCGTTAATGGATAATAGTCAAGATAGTAAATCTGCTCTGGCAAGATATTGTACAGACCTGACAGAAGAAGCAAAACAGGGTCGGATAGATCCAGTTATCGGTCGTGAGCATGAAATACGCACCATGATAGATATTTTGTTGCGCCGTCGTCAGAATAATCCTTTATTAACGGGAGAAGCAGGTGTAGGCAAAACCGCTGTAGTAGAAGGATTTGCTTTGGCTATTGCCCACGGGGAAGTGCCACCGAGTCTTTCAGAAGTAAGATTATTGTCCTTAGATGTGGGTGCATTACTGGCTGGTGCCAGTATGAAGGGTGAATTTGAATCACGTTTAAAATCAGTATTGGAAGAGGCTAGCCATTCAGCAAACCCAATCATAATATTTGTTGACGAAGTCCACACTCTGGTGGGCGCAGGAGGAGCTTCTGGTACCGGTGATGCAGCAAATCTGCTAAAACCTGCTCTGGCAAGGGGTACTTTACGTACCATTGGTGCTACAACATGGAGTGAATATAAACGGCATATTGAAAAGGATCCAGCTCTAACGCGCCGGTTTCAGGTTTTACAAGTAGCCGAACCGGAAGAAGCTGCGGCCATTAATATGGTCCGCGGTCTGGTTTCAACATTTGAAAACCATCATGGCGTAATTGTGATGGATGAGGCAGTGAGAGCTGCAGTTAAATTATCCCATCGTTATATTCCATCACGCCAATTGCCAGACAAAGCCATTAGCCTTCTGGATACAGCGTGTGCAAGGGTTGGCCTGTCGTTGCACACGCCACCCAGTACTGTGCAATACCTGCGTCAGCAGCTAAGTGCTGCACAAACTGAACTGGAACTATTAAGTAAACAACAACGTATTGGTTTGTTTACAGGAGAGTTGACTGAAGTAGAACTGCGTATAGAAGCACTTTCAGTTGAGCTGGAAACCGAAGAAGCACGTTGGCAACAGGAGCTGCAAACTGTAGATAAATTAATAGCTGCACGTGCATGCTGTCAGAACAATGATGATAAGGCTCTTTTGGAGCAACTGTCAGAAATTGAAACAGCTTTACGAGCGTTACAAGGTGATGTCCCAGTAGTTTTTCCAGAAGTTAGTGAAAGTGTTGTAGCTGCAATTGTCTCTGACTGGACTGGTATTCCGGTTGGTAGGATGGTCAAGGATGAGATAGGAGCCGTACTGAATCTTTCTGTTAATCTGGCGCAGCGTGTAGTGGGGCAGGATGATGCGCTTGACCAGATCGGAGAACGTATCCAGACCGCACGCTGTGGTTTAACAGATCCTAATAAGCCGGTTGGCGTCTTTTTGCTGGTAGGCCCTTCTGGTGTTGGTAAAACCGAAACGGCGCTGGCACTCTCTGAAGCCATGTACGGTGGTGAGCAAAACCTGATCACCATCAATATGAGTGAGTTTCAGGAAGCACACACTGTCTCTACTCTTAAAGGTGCACCTCCAGGCTATGTTGGCTATGGTGAAGGTGGCGTCCTTACCGAAGCGGTACGTCGACGGCCATATAGTGTGGTATTGCTGGATGAGATAGAAAAAGCCCATCGCGATGTACATGAAATTTTTTATCAAGTCTTTGATAAAGGCATGATGGAGGATGGCGAGGGCTTAAATATTGACTTTAAAAACACCGTCATTCTGATGACCAGTAACGTAGGCTCTGATCTGGTTTCTCAATTATATGATGACCCAGCACTCGCCCCGGATTGGTCAACGCTGAAAGAAGTGCTGATGCCGGAGTTACGTAAACATTTTCCGGCAGCATTTATTGGTCGGCTAACCATTATTCCTTATTTGCCATTAGCAGATGAAGCACTGAGTAGTATTGCTCGCCTGCACCTCAACCGTATCGTACTAAGAATGCGTGAACAGCACGGTATTGCATTAAATTATGACGAGGCATTGGTAGAGCATATTGTACAGCACTGCCCCATGCATGAAACAGGTGCTAGATTACTCATTGGATATATCGAACAGCATATTTTGCCAGCCCTTTCACGCTACTGGCTTCAGGCTTTAACAGAAAAAAAAGCTGTGGAATCTATCAATATAAGTATTGACCCTAGCCATACTGAAAATCCAATTATTTTTTCGGTTGTACCTGTCTAGTCAAACATCGTAAAGCAGTAACCTTAATGACCGGTGCAGACCGGTAGTGATTGATAAAAGAAAAGGAAGCAGAAATGGCGGTATTTAACAACAGTGCCCAGAAATTTATTCAGCGTAATCGTGCACCAAGGGTACAAATAGAATATGACGTAGAGATTTATGGTTCTGAGAAAAAAATTGAATTGCCATTTGTAATGGCAGTGCTTGCTGATTTATCCGGTAAACCAGCAGAAGACTTGCCGCCGATTGGGGAGCGTAAATTCCTAACCATTGATATTGATAATTTTGATGAGCGAATGAAAGCCATTCAACCACGTGTCGCTTTTGCTGTACCGAATACCCTATCTGGTGAAGGGCAGCTGATGGTAGATATCACTTTTGAAAGTATGGAAGATTTTTCTCCAGCAAGAGTGGCTCAGAAAGTTGATGCACTCAAACAATTACTGGATGCACGTACTCAGCTGGCAAACCTACAGACTTATATGGATGGTAAATCCGGAGCAGAGAATCTGGTCAACCAGCTGTTACAGAATCCTAGTCTTCTACAGGCATTAGCCAAAGCACCTAAACCCCAGCCTGCAGCAGGAGATAACCAAGCTTCAGCATCTGCTGATACCGAATAATAACCCAAGTTCAAAGTCTATTTGTACGTATTGATTGAGGAGCATTCATGGCTACGCAGTCCCAACAACAATCAGATGTTGCACTGGCAGAGCGCCCAGTTGCACAATCCGAATTTAGTAATTTACTGACCAAAGAATTCAAACCGAAAACTGATCAGGCAGCTAAAGCAGTTGAACAGGCAGTGAAAACATTAGCCGAACAGGCTTTGTCACACTCAGTTACCATCAGTGATGACGCCTACAAAAGTATCGAGGCTATTATCGCTGAAATCGACCATAAGCTTTCCGAACAAATTAATCTCATCCTGCATCATGAAGCTTTCCAGAAACTGGAATCATCTTGGCGTGGCTTGTTTCATCTGGTTTCTAATACCGAAGTGGATGAACATCTGAAAATACGTTTCATGAATTTGTCTAAAAATGATTTACGACGCAGCATGAAACGGTTTAAAGGTATTGCTTGGGATCAAAGTCCGTTATTCAAACAGATTTATGAAGAAGAATATGGACAATTGGGTGGTGAACCCTATGGTTGCATGATTGCAGACTATTATTTCGATCATACCCCACCGGATGTTGATTTATTGGGCTCGGTAGCCAAAGTGGCTTCTGCTTCACATATGCCGTTTATTGCAGGTGCTTCACCTTCTGTGCTGCAAATGGATTCATGGCAGGAACTAGCTAATCCACGTGATTTAACTAAAATTGTTACCCAGAATTTGGAATATGCTCCGTGGAACTCTTTACGTGCCAGTGAAGATTCGCGTTATCTTGGTCTGGCGATGCCGCGCTTTCTTGCTCGCTTACCATACGGTATTAACACCAATCCAGTCGATGAATTCGATTTTGAAGAAGATACAGACGGGTCTGATCACCGTAAATATGTGTGGAGCAATGCAGCTTACGCAATGGGTGTCAATATCAACCGGTCATTTAAAAATTTCGGTTGGTGTACCATGATTCGCGGCGTAGAGTCTGGTGGTGCTGTGGAAAATCTGCCTTGTCATACATTTCCTACTGATGACGGTGGCGTAGATATGAAATGTCCGACTGAAATTGCTATCTCAGACCGTCGTGAAGCTGAATTATCTAAAAATGGTTTTATTCCTCTGATTCACCGTAAAAACACAGATTATGCTGCTTTCATCGGTGCTCAGTCTTTGCAAAAACCTCAGGAATACTACGATCCTGATGCAACAGCCAACGCCAATCTATCCGCACGCTTACCCTATCTATTTGCCTGCTCACGCTTTGCGCATTTTTTGAAATGTATTGTACGTGACAAAATCGGCTCATTTAAAGAGCGTGAGGATATGCAGCGCTGGCTGAATGAATGGATTATGAATTATGTTGATGCCGATCCGGTAAATTCTTCACAGGAAACCAAAGCGCGTCGTCCGCTGGCTGCTGCTGAAGTGGTGGTAGAAGAAGTGGAAGGAAATCCTGGTTATTACGATGCTAAATTTTTCCTGCGGCCTCACTTTCAGCTAGAAGGCTTAACCGGTTCTTTACGTCTGGTTGCTAAGTTGCCATCTGTGAAACAGACAGCGACTGAATAGCATGATTTTGATCAATACCCAGATAAGATAAAAGCTATTTATTTCTGAGCCCACATTAAATGAGTTCAGGTTGATTCCAGATATCCGGATGCCAGCAAAGTCGTGAAGATTTTCAGCATTATTGAAAAGTAATAATGAAAATGAAAAGCAAAATCTTGAACAATATGTTGTTTGTATTCGGTTTTGGTATTGTGCAAACAGCGTCTGCTTACGAACTGGTTTGTCCAGAGTCTGTTAAGGTAAAAGCTGGTATTCCGGAGTTGGAGTCAGTGCCTCTTAATTGGGTGGTATCTAAATACAAAGACACATTATTAAGACTGGATGGTGCAGGAGTCTAATGTGGAAAACCTGTTGATTTAGCTCAGTTAAAACCACAACCTATTGTCGTAAAGGGTAAAAAGCATTATCCGGCTTGGGAAGTAGACAGTAAGCTTGATTTAGATGATGCAGATTCTTGGCTAAGCTGCTCATATAACCATAATCAGGTGCAACTGACTAGAAGCATTGATTCAACTATGAAAGTTTGCTGGGCAGTTTATTCTAAAGATTCTCAGGGCGGATTACTTGCAAAACTAAAATGTCAGTAATTCAGTTTTTCAATAAATAATTTTTCCGCGATAGTCGTGTATGACGCTAAGCGGATGATGTAGTACTTCTTTAATAGTAAACAACAAAGGAGCCAATATGGCACACGACATTTTCTTGAAAATTGATGGCATTGACGGAGAATCTCCGGATGCACAACATAAAAATGAAATTCAGGTATTAAACTGGAACTGGGGAATCACTCAGGAATCTTCTATGCAGTCTGGTAGTGGTTTGGGTACCGGTCGGGCGACGGTTCATGACCTGCAATTTGAACATTACATTGATCGTTCCAGTCCTAATCTAATGAAATACTGTTTAACTGGTAAGCATATTCCAGAAGCAAAACTAGTGATGCGTAAAGCAGGTGGAACACCTTTAGAATACCTGAAAATCACAATGAATGACCTGATTGTATCAAGTGTAATGCCTTCCGGTAGCAGCACTGATGAGCAGAATCCGCGTGAAATGGTGCGTTTATCTTTCTCTAAAGTGAAGCAGGAATATGTTGTACAGAATCAGCAGGGCGGCAGTGGCGGTACTGTAACTGCTCAATACGACATCAAGGCCAATAAAGAAGCCTAAGATTAAGTAATGCCTCATCTGTCATGTGTTTGAAGGCAAATTGTTTTTCAATGCAATAAGGATCATCAGAGAGCCTAAAAATTCTCTGATGATATTGACTAATTTGGTCGGAAAATAGCTATCTGGCATTACCATAAATGGTGATGGAATTTGAATAAAATATATCAGTGTTATCGGGAACTATATCGAACTGGCCGCTTTATCTTAATCTGCATTTTGTTTTTGAGTGTAGTTGGTTGCCGGTCTGTGCAGGATGTAAAAGAACAAACACGTCTGGAATTGCATATTGAAGCTGCTGACAATGTTAATCCTGATGAAAAAGGTCGTGCTGCGCCTATTCAAGTACGCATATACGAATTAAAAAATGACAACGCATTTACATCTGCAGATTTTTACACACTACAGGATAATGATAAATCAGTACTAGGTAATGATCTGCTCGTAAGCGATGAATTTATCTTGCGGCCGGGAGAAATCAAAACCATCCGGCGCAGAACCAATCCTGAAACGACAGTTATTGGCGTATTGGCTGGTTACCGCAGTCTTACGCGTTCTCAGTGGCGTGAAACCTACAGACTGGCCGATGCTCCATATGCAACTTGGTATCGGGAATGGTGGCCACTGAAAAAAGCAAAGCTGGATATAAATATCGGACAGAGGGCCATAGTGGTCACTGAAGTGGATTAAAGCAGAGGAATTTCTCTAAATGAGTTGGTATAACCGTGTAGTCTGGAGTGAAGGGCAATTTCTGCTGCCACAGATTTTCCAGCAACAAGAACGCTATCTGGAACATTTTGCACATAGTCGCAGTGTGCCGTTATCGCCTTTTTTCTGGGGTTTCAGTCGCTACGATATAGATCACGAAGCGTTGAATTTAGGTAAACTGGTATTAAAAGATGTGGCTGGTGTATTTCCCGACGGTACGCCTTTTGAAGCGCCTGGGCACACATTGCTGCCTCCGCCGTTGACTATTCAGCCAGAGCATCTTGAACAACTAATTTATCTTGCTTTGCCTATCCGCACACCAAATGCTGAAGAGACCAGTTTTGAAGATAATTCGGAGTCGCTTGCTCGTTTTGCTGTATTTGAAAGCGATGTGCGAGATGCAAACTCTATCGGACTTGGCGCAAAAACAGTTCAGCTCAGCCATTTGCGATTAAGGCTGATGCCGCAGAAAGCGTTGACAGATGCCTGGATAGGATTGCCAATTGCCCGTATCAGTACTTTACGGGCAGACGGTGGGGTTGAGATAGACAGCACTGTCATCCCACCTGTTACTCACTATACCGCCAGTACCTTGCTACAGACCTGGCTTTCACAGATCCATGATTTGACACATCTGCGAGCCGATTCACTTGCTGATAGACTTACAGGCAGACAAGGTAAAGGCTCAGAGGCGGCTGAGGTATCCGACTATTTGCTTTTGCAAATTCTAAACCGTTATGAACCTTTACTACACCATGTGCAGAAAGTTGGCGCCACTTCACCGGAATTTATCTATCGGCAGTTGATTTGCATGGCAGGTGAGCTATCGACTTTCGTTAGACCACATACACGGCGCCCAATTGAGCATTTACCATATCGTCATGATGCACCTTATTATTGTCTGAAACCAGTTGTCGATGATGTTCAGCATTTGTTAAATGCAGTATTGATTCGTAGTGCGCAGCATATTCGACTAGAGGATGCGGCTTACGGAGTCAAGAATGCAGTGGTTGAACCCACAGAACTGCGTGGCTTTAATGCTCTGGTATTGGCCGTTAAGGCTCAGATCCCTCCAGATATTTTGGTACATCAATTTGCTGCACAGACCAAAATAGGTCCTTCAGATCGTTTGCCGGAGCTGATTCGTTCTCATCTACCGGGGATGGCATTGCAGGCATTACCTGTACCTCCCCGTCAGATTCCTTTTAATGCCGGCTATGTTTATTTTGAGCTATTACGTGATGGTCCGTTATGGGAACATATTGCTCATTACGGTGGATTGGCCATGCACATTGCCGGTGAATTTCCTGGCTTACTAATTGAACTTTGGGGAGTGCGTGATCAATGAATGAGTTCGATACCATTCTCAATGGTACAGGCGCTAAGAAAGAGCAAATACCTGATGCTTCAGCTACAGAGTCTTTATCACAATCACAACATGGTTATGAGTTTGAGCGTCTTGCGGATACATCTTGGTTCGGAGAACAACAATCAGCCAAATTGGCAGACAATATCGATGCAGGACCAGACAGTAAATTACGTCTGGCAGCAATTGAAGCGGCCGATAATCCTCTGCTGGAAGCAGCACAGCCCTTGTTGCTCGCACTGGCCAATATGCCGGCTCAACTTGATTCATACGATAATGGCATTGAAAGTCTGCGTGAACTGCTTATACGCGAAGTGCACATTTATCAAACTTTATGTGATCGGGCAAATTTGAGGCGTGAACACGTACTGGCGGTACGTTATTGTGTTTGCACAGCTCTGGATGAGGCTGCCAATAAAACATCATGGGGAGGTGGAGGAGCATGGGCTAGAAAAAGCCTGCTCATTGTTTTTCATAACGAAAGCTATGGTGGCGAAAAAATATTTCTATTAATTGGCCGTCTTTCTCCAAATCCAATTGAATACGGAGACGTATTAGAAGTCATCTACCGAATTTTAAGTTTGGGGTTTGAAGGGCGGTATAGTGTTCGTCCGGATGGGCGTAAACAGCTTGATTTGATTCGTCAGCAATTGCTATCCATCATCAGCAGTGGCCGGGATCCGGTTGCCCGGGATTTATCTCCACACTGGTATGCAGATGCATCTGGTAAGTTTCGTCGACTGCGTTCGTTGCCAGTATGGATCAGTGCTGTATTTTTTTGCTGTCTGTTATTGGCCATTTTTGTCTGGTTTAAATTTCAGATTGTGGATACTGATACAAGATTACAACAACGAATTGCTGCTATAGGTAAAGCGGTGCCACCACCAGTAACGACTGGTGTATTGCGGCTGAAAGCTTTACTTAAAGATGAAATTGAACGTGGTGTAGTCAGCGTTAATGAAAATGCTCAGCAAAGTCAGGTAACATTTCTTGGTGATTTCATGTTTGTTCCGGGCAAGAAAACAGTAAATCCCAAAATAATGCCAGTACTGGATAAAGTAGCCAGTGAAATAAACAAAGTATCAGGTACTGTGACTGTAACTGGACATACTGACAATCAACCTATTCATACTGCTGAATTTCCTTCTAATCAGGTTTTATCTGAAAAAAGGGCAGCAGAAGTGGCCGCTTTGTTAGTAAACAAAGGGGTAGCGGAATCACGATTGAAAATTGTCGGTTTGGGTGATAGTGCACCAGTAGAAGATAACAATACAGCAGAAGGCCGTGCAAAAAATCGTCGTGTAGATATTTTGGTAACTGAGTGAACCAAATTTTGTATTAATTACATTCGCCGTTAAAAAAGGTATGAAAATGCGGTTACTGAATAATATTGTCAAGCTTTCTTTATGTATTTGGTTAGGCTTGTTTAGTGTTATATCTTTTGCATCTGTTTTGGATAATGATGAACCAATTATCGTTGAACAAATCAGGCAGCAGTTGGCTGAACCAGTAAATGCAGCAAGAATTTCGGATGCTCAGGTAAAAGATATTATTCGTCATAATCTTGATAGCAGGCTTGGAACATCACTGCATAATGCCTATGGCATTAATTTACAAAGCATTTCATCAGATAATGCACTTGCACCTATACAAGTGGGATTTTTAGAACTCAGCTATTCAGACGAAACAGCCGCTGCACAAGCTATAAAATCACTGGGCAAAACTCGTTTTTTTAAGCACAGCAAAATTCTGGTTCCATTTTCTGTAGTCATGATAGGAAGTAAATTACAGATTTTATTTACTGAAAACGCCGGAAGCCGTCGCGCACAAGCAATTATTGATAAATTTTCGAAGTATTAAGACAAGAACTTGGAAACTTCCAGTTAAAAAATAGTATTAATTTAAAAAGGTTGTAGGGCATAAACCCATAGGTGGTAGCAACTGAATTTGTGCAGAGGTCATATACCTCAGTAAAAATTTATTATCAACCCGCCTAGATAGATAGCTAAAGCAAATAACATGCAAAAAATTTTAGATTTTCTTTTTTCCCGCCGCATGCTGGCAATTATCGGTATTATTTTATTAGCACTGATAGTCTGGTTTGTGGGACCTTTGCTGACGTTTGGTGGATTGCATCCTTTTGCATCAATGTCTACGCGCATTGTCACCATTCTGATTCTGTTCGCATTTCTGTTTCTATGGTTTAAGAACTGGTCGTTATCGGCTATCTGGGTTGCAGCTTTATGTGTACTGATATGGAAAGCAGCGCCTCTGCTTGCATATGGTCAGACCAAACCATTTGCACCAGCATGGACTCGAGCCATGTTGATTGGCATCGTTTTGTTTTGTTATGCGCTGTATGGTTTGTACCGACTATGGTTGGCTTTACGTGTAGATGAGCAGTTGCTGCAAAAAATTCTGCGTCCGCGTGGCGATAAACCTGTTGTTTCTGAAGCTCGTGAAGATCAGCGTGCGGTTACCAATATTGTCTCACGTGCCGTTGAGCAGCTTAAGCAATTGCGTATTGGTAAGCCGGGACTTGGTATACGCCGTATTTTTGAAGGTAAACGCTATTTATATGAGCTGCCGTGGTACATGATTATTGGTGCGCCCGGTGATGGTAAAACAACAGCTTTAATGAATGCTGGCCTGCAATTTCCACTGGCAGAGCAAATGGGACAATCAGCGGAAGCCTTTGCGGTGCCCGGCAAAGGCGGCACGGTACATTGTGACTGGTGGTTTACCAATGAAGCCGTGTTAATTGATACTGCTGGACGTTATGTTCGCCATGATGATGGCGGTTCTGCTGATACTACTTCCCGTAATGCTGAGGAATGGCTTGGGTTTCTCGGTCTTCTGCGCAAATATCGTCCGCGCGCACCAATTAATGGTGTACTTTTAACAGTCAATGTAGCTGATCTGGCCGGTAAATCTGAAGCTGAGCGTATCACTGCTGCGGCAGCATTAAGAGCGCGTCTGGGAGAGCTCCGAACCGAATTAGGTATTCAGTTTCCGGTATATTTGGTGGTAACCAAAATGGATCTTCTGCCTGGTTTCACCGATTACTTTAACTCCCTAACTACTGAGGGGCGTGCACAAATATGGGGTTTCACTTTACCGTATGATCAGAAACAGCAAAAAAATGATTTTGATAAGCTGCGTTCAAATTGTGAAAGTGAGCTGAAGCTACTAACGCAAAGACTAGATCAGGGTGTAGATAATCGTTTACAGGAAGAATACGATGTACAGCGCAGATGTAATCTTTATGCTCTGCCACAGGAATTTGCTGCGCTTGCTGAACCATTACTAGATATTATAGAACGCGTATTTCTTGATTCTAAATTTGATGCAACCCAATTGCACAATACGCTCAGAGGTGTGTATTTTACTAGTGCAGCTCAAGCGCCAGCTCATGCTACAGCTGATCGCCTATCCCTAATGCAACGTTTATGGCGGGCTATCAAGCGTGACCCAGCATATACTGAAAAAAACAGCCTTTATGCAAATACAGTACCGCCTACAGGCAATCGCAGCTATTTTCTACATGATTTGCTGACCAAACTCATTTTTCAGGAGCCAAACCTGGTTCAACCCAATCTACAATGGGAAATGCGTTATCGCGTAATGCGATTTACCGGTCATTTATTGGTACTGATTATATTCCTTTGGCTAGTACAGGGTATGTATACCAGTTATGGTAAAAATAGTAATTATCTTGCAGCAGTTAATGTTAAAGCAGCTGCGCTTGCTGAAAAAGTGCGCGTTTATTCCCGTAAGCCTACTACAACAGCTGTACCAGATATTTTGAATTCAGCCCGTGAGCTGGCTGCATACCCCGGACTAGATCCGGATAAACCACCAACCAGTTTCCGATATGGTTTGTATAGCGTACCGCCGGTAATCAGTAGCGCCGCCTCCACTTATGACCAGCTACTGGATCAGCTGCTACTGCCACCTGTGGTTCGTGGTGTTGAAAGTACCCTTTCCAATGCTATTGCACAGAAAGATACTAAAGCAACCTATGATGCCTTACGTGTCTATCTGCTACTTAATCTGGATGCAGATCATCAGGATAAGTTTAACGCTGCTGAAATTCAGGCATGGATATTGAAAGACTGGCAACAAAACGATACCGCTGCAGCTTTTGGTGGAAGTGCCAGTATTTATGAGCATCTGGGTGCACTTTTTGATGGTAGCCGTGTCATACATTCGCCATTTGCCAAAAATGATGCCTTGATTCGTAGTGCAAGGGAGTTGTTGGAAGGTAGTACCAGTACCGAGCGAATCTACGACCGAGCCAAAGTTGCCATGAGTGATGAGGCACCAGAAGACTTTACGATTGTACGTGCAGTAGGTGCTGATGCCGGTATGGTTTTTGTTCGTGCCAGTGGCGAACCGCTTGATCGCGGTATTCCTGGCCTGTTTACTGTACAGGGTTATAGGGATTTATTTGATAAACGCATCTCTGAATTTGTTGCTGCCGCTTATGCAGATGACGAATGGGTTATGGGCAGGGAAACTGCTGCTTCTCAAAAAAAAACTGCTGAACGTGCCCAGCAGCTGGTTCAGAAGGTTAACGGAGATGATGACCCTTTAATCAAAGAGGTGCGGCGGCTTTATTTAACAGAATACACTTCGCGCTGGCAGGCTTTTCTTGAAGATATTCACAGCGTGAATAGTACCGGTGCTGACAATAGTCCCAGTCTGGCTTTTGACTTACAGACATTGCGTACATTTGCTGCTCCCGATTCGCCACTGATGCGGCTTTCCAAAGCAGTTGTAGAACAAACAACGCTGGTACCACCTATGGACAAAAATACCAGTCAAAAAATTCTGGCTGAACGAGCCGAGCAACGATTATCAGGCAATACCCGTGAAGCCGTACAGACAGCCAAATTGTTGAAAAATGTACGTCCTGAAGAGCAGTTAGAAAAAACACTAGTCGATAATCGATTTGCTGCATTACGCGAAGTTGTCACCGGCGCTGCCGATATGCAAAACAGTAATGCAGGCAGCAGGCCGCAGAAATTAGACAACGTACTGAGTCTGCTCAATGAATATTACAATCAATTAATGATAGCAGATAATGCTTTAGCTGCTAACACTTTACCTCCCAAAATTGATGCTGCAGAAAAATTACGGCTTGAAGCAGTCAAAATGCCAGCACCTTTACAAAATATCTTGCTCGATCTAACCAATCAAGGGGCCCGTAAACTGAATCTGGCATCAGGAGAGGTACTTAGCCGGCAAATGGAGGCCATGATAGGCGGAAATTGTCGCAATGTAATTGATGGCCGTTATCCCTTTGCGGCCAGTAATCAGGAAGTAAGTGCGGACGATTTTAACCGTATATTTGCCAGTGGCGGACTGCTTGACGATTTTTTCAATAAACAGCTCGCATCACAAGTAGACATCACTTCTAATCCATGGCGTTACAAACAATCTGAAGGAAGCAACACACCTTTACCGGGACCAAGTTTGGCACCGTTCCAGCAGGCAAAACGCATTCGGGAAGCATTTTTTCAGGAGCAGGGAGCTCGGAAAATGTCTTGGAGTATGGATATTAAAGTTGTTGAACTGGATCCCACAATTACAGACTTGATTATAGATATTGACGGACAATCACAACGTTATATGCATGGACCGGTGCGTCCACTACACATTACCTGGCCAGGTCCGAGAAATGGTTCCATGGCTGAAATAACGGCCAATCCGCGCATACGTCAGGATAGCTCAACAATTATCACCAGCGGGCCATGGGCGCTTTTCCGGCTGCTAAACAAAGGCCGAATCATCAGCAGTATGAGTGACAGCCGCCATTTGGTTGAGTTTAAATTTGATGGTCGCCGTGTAGTGCTCGAAATATCTTCCAGTGTAGATTTTAATCTACAGAGTGCAAACAACCCATTACGTGGATTTACCTGCCCAGTAGGAGGTAGTACGCCATGATAGGTATACCGCGCATCTCGTCACCTGCTATTTGGGGAAAATTACCCGACAGGGGCGATTATGTTCGCTATAGAGCACAAGGACAGGAAATTGATGAATGGCGGATATGGTTGAATAAGCAGGAATGGCTGCAGCCTCAAAAAGATAATATTAAGGATAAACATGATTGGCTGTACCTGACGCCCGATTTTGGGCAGGAAAGTCCCGTACTGCATGCTTTACCATGGAGTTTTGTGTTAGCTCCCGGAATATTGCCATTTTCAGGACGATCCTGGGTAATCGGGGTGATGAGTCCTTCTGCAGACAGCATTGGTCGTTCTTATCCTTTGGTGATTTATCAGACAGTCAATCAGTCATGGCTGCAACGATATCTGAACACACCATTGGGCTGGCTATATTGGCTGGCACAGTTAGTGGCAGGATATGTCAAACCAACCAAAAAAAATACAAAAGATCTAGCTAGTCAATTAGATAAATTGTGGGAAATTCATAGTCCAAAATGGGGTGGCTGGTTTGCCAGAGCACAAGTAGGAAATCAGACGGCCTGTCGCGAACTGACAGGTAAGACAAAAGAGGAAGATACCGAATTTTGCGGTGTACATTATTTGCCTTGGGCTAATTGGCCGCACGTGGTTTGGGAGTCATTGTCCGCAGAAGGGTGGTTCTGGCAGCAAGATGGAAGGGGCGGATTTCTAGATGCAAGAAGCCTAGGCAATAGTGTTTGGAAGGAATAAAAATGCCAACTAAAAAAGGAGCGTCCCGGTTATTGACAACAGGAGAAATATCTATGGTGACATCGTTATTTAAAACGGCAATCACGACAAGCGCTGTCAGAATTCATAACGATAAATATTTACGATTTCAGGACGAAAATACAGCTATGACACCCAATGGAGAATTATATTGGCCACAAACACATTTTAGAGAGGATTATTCAATTGAAACAGTTGATTATATTCACTGGTTTATGCATGAAATGACACATGTTTGGCAATATCAAATGGGAATGTCAGTTAAAATTCGCGGTTTGTTTAGTTTTGCGATAGAGTACAATTATGATTTAGAAAAAGGAAATTTATTGTCTGGATATAGAATGGAACAACAGGCATGCATTTTGTCTGATTATTATATTTTGGATCGATTTGGGTTTGATTCTTGGTATGACCGAACAAGACAAAAGCATAAAGGTGACCGTTTTACAAATAAACAATATGGAAAAGATTTTTGGATGAAAATATATAGCAACACGCTGTCACTATTTCTAAAAAATCCGAAAGATCAAAAGGCGTTATTCGAGTGAAAAGCAAATTGAAAAACTGGATATTGGTAGTGAGCATATTACCTTTAGTCACAGGATTTAGTTGTCATCGAAAAATGATGTATACGCCTGATATTACTCTAAAAAAAGATGGTCAGCCATGTATCAGTATACCCTTGCACGAAGTTAATTTTTTAAATAAAAACAAGCAGTTTGATTTAATAACAGCAGACGTATTTCAAGTAGGTGTTGGCACGCTTTGGGAAAAAAAATATTATGACTCATCAAAACCTTATAAAATTCAAGCAGGTAAGTGCATAGGTTTTGAATACCATTTTCAAAAAAATATCGTTTATTCTATTGGTTTTATATCTGCAGCCAGTGGAAGCAAGGAGTTTGAAAATGGCGACCAAAAAATATGGGCTAGAGATTTGCGAATTACAACTAATACTGATGGCTCGGCAAAACTTTTATTAGATATTGAAGCTAGAGAAAATAATTAAATAAAAATAATCTACAAATAGTATGTTTTGAATTTTTGCTTTTCTTGTAAAAAAATTATATAAATCAAATATCTAATAGAAAATTTATCTGCAATTGAAGAGTTTTACAGATAGTTTTATTTTATCTGCATCTTTAATTTAGTCTAGCTCCTTTGGAATATCCAATAGATAGAAAAGTGTTATTCAAATGAAACTAAGATTGAATATGTACCTGTTGGTTAGTTTCATATTATTGTACATAACTGGGTGTTATTTTCATCGCCCGATGGTTTCTAAACCAGATATTATTTTAAAAAATAATGGACTGCCATGCATTAGTATACCGGCGCCACTGGTAAATTTTGATCGTAAAAACAGTTTGACATAATAACGACAGAGGTATTTCAAGAAGGTGTCGGGCAATTATGGATGAAAGATTATTTTGATCCGCTAAATTTTAGCTTACCAAAAAAATATTATGTTGTGAAAGGAGAGTGTATACGCTTTGACTATCATTTTCAGAACAATATTGTGTATTCAATCAATTTTGAATCAAGTATCAGAGGAAACGATGAATCAAAGGATATGACGCAAAAAACATGGGCAAGAGAATTTCGTATTTTCAAAGATAATTATGGTAATGTTGAATTATGGTTAGATTCTAGTGCTAGAAAAAAATAAATAAATAAAAACCATATTTCTATACTATCAAATGAATTTGGCTCTTTAATTAAGAATTATAATTAATATTTAAGCAAATACATTTCGAGTAGTATTCTGCCTAATTGAAATATATTATGTTCACTCAGCAGTATGTTTGAGGGTTGAGTTCAATTTTAAAAGCTTTTGTTTATTCAATAATTTTATATAGGCTGTCCACGGGAGAAAAATCCAAATATATCAAATAAATTAGAACAAAAGATGTTCGAACCAAGACAAATCTAAATATAGATAATCTAGCTAAATTTTTACTAAATGGAATATGAGAGAAAAAAAATATAATTAAACGAAAATAAATTAAAATAATCATGATTTTAAATTGCAATTATTATTTTCAGCAAAAAGCAATTTTGAGAACCAAAAAAGGTAAAGTAATCTTATTAAAATGGCATTGTCTTAGAAAATTGTATTATATCTAATATTTACGGGTTGGTTACAGCGGTAGATGTAATCGTTTGCTTTCAGAGTACTATGAAGAAACAATTATGATTAATTCTAAACATTAGCCTTATATTAATAACCATTACAATCAAAATAGAAATTTGTTTTGTGATGGTTCGGATAATTTTCCTATAAAGTGAAAATATGATGTATTAAAACTGTCGCCCAAGAAATAAGTCTGGAGAATACCTCATATACTGGCATTCAAAGATATATGATTTATAGCTATTGCCACTAGTAAAAAATACAGAATTTTGAATTTGTCATTATGACTAGATATTAATAATTATGTCAAAATCTTATTATTCTGTTTGCTGTAAATTGAAAACTAAATTAAATCATAGATGCCTGTGCTTATCATTTTCTAAATCAACCAGATTTGCAGATAGTTAAGTTGTTGTAAAAGATTAATTTAGAAATCTATAAATTCGCTTTATTTCAAAAATAATGTCTTATATTGTGTAAATATTATATATAATAAGGTTTTATTTGGTTAAAAGGTGTTTCAAATATTTATGCTAAATTAATGCTGAATGATTAAACATTTTTTGCATCTTTTTTTCTTCAATAAAGGTTTTATTGTTGGGAGATTAAAGTGCGGTGTGAATATTGAATAGAGTAGTACAAACTTATTTGCAATATGAAATAGCCAAAATTATAGCCAGATGTAAATTGTATTCAGGCGGGTTAATCAGTCAATATTGGAGAGATGGAGATAGTACATAAGTTAACGGTAGACGCGTCCAGATAAAAATATTTTTGTCTTTTATGCACCGGTTTAGTTTGCTATTCAAGAAACGTCAATAATCGCACTTGCTGGAAGAAATAATCTGGTTCAGAAAGTCATTTTCTAAATAATTATTTGATTTAAACCATTTAGAATGGGTTTGCATATCATGTTGGAAAAATACCGTCCGCTGAATAAGTAATCAATACTGAAACATGCGCCGATATTGCATGTAATTAAATCTATGGCGCAATAATGATGGGGAAAAACCATGAGTATAAAACCAGAGTCAGATGAACAGCTTCTGCCGGTGAGTTCACTTACCCGTACACCTGGGTTTGTAAGCAACCAAACAGTATCTCCAGATATTGGAGAGCTGGTGCAAAATGGTGTTGAACAGGTGGCGGACAAATTGGCAGAAAAAGCTAATACGACTATCGCTCAAACTAAAAAAGCCATAGATACAGCTACAGACGCAATGGAGGCTATAGGAAGCATAGGGACAGCATCTCCACTGATGAAAGCAGCACAGGCAGCAGTAGCAGGTAGTTCGGTACCTGTTAGTGCACAGGATATTGTGGATGCTGTAACTGGTGGAAGCAGTGGTGGTACACGTACAGTGAATGTCAGTGGTGCTGCCGTCCCTGCCGGTATGCTTACTTTTGCCAGTATGAACGGACAAGAAACTTTAAGTGAGTTATTTAGCTACACCATTCAACTTAAGACTCCTGATAAGCTGAATATTGGCTACTTCGCGCCTGGTTCTAATTTGCCATTAAAATCAATGGTAGGTAAGGATCTGACTGTTGATATAGAGCTTGAAAACGGTAGTAAACGCTATATCAGCGGGTTGGTTACGGCTGCTCGCGTTGTGGGGCATCAGGGACGGGGTGTGGTTTATGAGCTGCGTCTTGAGCCATGGCTAGAGCTGGCTACCCGTACCAGTGATTACAAGATATTTCAGAATAAAAGCGTAGTAGAGATTATCGATGAAGTTTTAAGTGAGTATCCATTTGAGATGGAAAAACGACTTACTGAAACTTATCCGAAGCGCAATTTTCAGGTTCAGTATGGTGAAACCGATTATGATTTCCTGCAACGCTTGATGCAAGAATTCGGTATATATTATTTCTTTGAACATAGTGCTGGTAGTCATAAACTGGTGTTAGTCGATGCTATTGGTTCTCATCAACCTTGTCCCGGAGCTGCATCTGTAAGTTTTCATCAGCAGGGTTTAAAGCTGGATGAAGAGTTTATCCATACTATTGCAGCGAAAGAATCCCTGCGTACCGGTAAATGGGTATTAGATGATTTCGATTTTCAGAAACCAAAAGCCAAACTTACAAGTACAGTAGCTAAACCACGTGAGACTGGGCATCCTGATTATGAGCATTATGAATGGCCTGGTGATTATTTTGAAAAAGACGAAGGCGAATTCCTGACTAAAGTACGTATGGAAGCGCAGAAATCTTTAGGCAGCCGAGTTTATGGCAGTGGCAATATACGTACCCTGGTGACAGGCTGTACTTTCAATTTAGAAAACTGCCCTACAGTTGAAGCAAATCAAGAATATCTGGTTGTTGAAAGTGTGCTTGTGATTGAGGATATGGGGGAATACAGTGGTCAGGGACAACATTTCGGATACAACACAAGTTTTGAACTATTACCAACCAGTGAAGTTTTCCGTCCGCAGCGTACTATAAAAAAACCACATACCCATGGCCCGCAAAGTGCCATTGTGACAGGTCCGGCAGGAGAGGAAATCTGGACAGACAAATATGGCCGAGTGAAAGTGCAATTTCTCTGGGATCGTTACGGCCAGTGGGATGAAAACAGCTCGTGTTGGGTACGTGTTACACAGCCGTGGGCAGGTAAGGGGTTCGGCGGTATGCAGATACCGCGAATAGGTCAGGAAGTCATTGTTGATTTTAAAAATGGTGATCCGGATTTACCAATTATCACTGGCCGAGTGTACAACGCTGATACCATGCCAGCATGGGGTTTACCTGACAACAAAACTCAAAGCGGAATGTTCAGTCATTCGATCGGAGGCGGGCCTGATAATGCCAATGCTTTGCGATTTGAAGATAAACCGGGGCAAGAGGAGCTCTGGTTGCATGCTGAAAAAGACCAGCGTATTGAAGTTAATAATGATGAAAGTCATTCAGTAGCAAATAATCGTACAAAATCAATTGGTAATGATGAAGTCATTAGCGTAGGCAACGACCGTACAACTTTGATCAGTAATGATTGTCTTCGTGCTGTTAAAGCCAATGACACAGTTTTGATTGGAGAAAACAAATCGACTAGTGTCAGTAATGATTTTGTACTTGCTGCAGGGACAACCATACGCTTGTCATGCGGAAAAACTGTACTTGAGCTCCATGCCGATGGGCAATTTAATATTACCTGTGAAAATTTCAATATCACGGCAGCACAAAGTGGCCAGATTAATACACTTGGTAAACTACTGGATTTGAATATGGACGGGGGAAGTGCTGCGGCTCAACCTGGTTCTGATGGAGATAAAGGCAATATTGATAGTGCAGTAAATCAGATATTTTCACCACCGGCATAAAATAAAAAAACATAAAGGGCAACTTAATGCAATACCAAACAAATGATACCGAATTTCAGATTCCAGACCCTGACATTAAAGATGTTTCATTAAATATTATCAAATTCAAAAATTTAGGTACATCATTGGTTTTGAGTCGCAGCGAACTTGGAGAAGAAGAAACACTCGAATCCAGTCTGGATGACCAGTTAAAACGACTTGAAAGCTCTGTAAAAGGATTGAAATTTCATCAGAAAAACAAAATCAGTTTCGGAAAAAATCAGAATATTGAGGCATTTGAGTTAAGTAACCAGTTTATTAAGGGTGCAGAAAAAGTTTTCCAGTATCAGTTGGTATGTCTTATTCCCGGTACTCGAACTATGTTTGCGATGAGTTATGTAAAAAATACCAATCTGGGCGAAGCGGAATTAGCCCATTGGGAATTAATTAAACAAAATTTTGAATTTAAAAAATAATGACTTGAGAGAGGAGCAACCATGGGACAGGCATATTGGGCTGCCCGAGAGGGAGATATACTTCTGCATACTTCATTACTGGCAGATATAGCAGGTGCAGCTGTTGAAATGGCCTGTTATGCTGCTATTACAGCTGCAGCTAGTCTTGCTGTATTCGGAACATTAGCCACTGGCGGACTTGCTGGCTTTGCTTTAGGTGTTGTAGTGGGTGTCGTAATGGGTGTATCAGGAGGTAGCAACAAAATTTCAGAGTTAGCAGACTCGGTTAGCGGTTTATTTCCGCCATCTGAAGATGGCAAAATTAAAACAGGATCGCCCAATACCCGCACCAATACAAAACCTTCCGCTAGAGCAGCAGGGATAATCAAACCGGAACCACAGCAAACTTCAAACAGTGATAAACCACAACAACCTAAAAGTTTTGTAGATGTTGCGGCTGGCTTCTTAGGCGGACTATGGCATACTGTCAAAGAAATGGTAAGGCCAACAGTCGCCTCACCCGATCCCAGAGCAGAACCCAGAGATGACGACAAAATACTTTGCCGCAAACATCCGCATCCGT